>DASPMH010000363.1:0-3521 GCA_035627175.1 Terriglobales bacterium
GCGTCGACATCCTCGCGAATGGCAGCGGTGCCGGGTGTCGAAATCGCCGCCTGGGGCGGCTCGGAGAGCGGCGCGCTCAGCAAGCTGCCGCGGCTGTGCACCAAGAATCCGTCGAAGATGTTGGCGAGCGGGTGTACCGCATTGATGTAGGTCACCAAACGAAACGCAGATTGCGAATCGCCGGTGGCGATCACCGCCTGGATTTCGAGCTCGCCCAGTGGCGCCGGCCCGCTCGGTCTTCGGATCGCCTGCGCCGCCTGCGAAAAGATGTCGTAGGAGAAGCTGTCGCCGGGGTGGATCAGCGACGCATAGCGCTCTGGGTCGGCGACCTTCAGTGGCATGACAGGTAGGCCCGGCAGCAACGGCGTGCCACCGTCGACGCCGATCTTCTGTGCCGATACCCCGACCCAGGCGTGGCCGGAGCGAATCAGCTCGGTGTGAGTCATCAACCAGTCGGCGGCGGCATCGAGGCCGCCGCTGACATTCAGCCATTCGAGAAAAACCGTGCCTTTGAAGTCACCGCGCTTGCGGGGACGATAGACGACGATGCGGGTCCTGTACTCGGCGCTGCCGGCGGGCTCGGCGAGCCATATCCCATCGGTCGCGAGCGGACCGAGGTTGCGGTACGACACCGCCGTCCCGACGATGAAATACTCCTCCTGGAGATAGCCGACTTCACCGAGATCGAAGGTGGTCGAGGCAACGAACGGCATGCCAGCGCCGCCACCGACCGGACCTTCGACGATGGCTCGCGCCACCGCCTCCCCGCGCGGCGGTGGCGGCAGCTTCACCTGTCCGTCATCGCCACCACAACCGCCGAGCGCCACCACCATCGCCAGCAACCAGCCGACCCGACGGGATCCCCCACCGAAGCTTCGCATCGAGCTACCTCCGCCGCGGCTTATTAAGGTTCAGCCCGGCGGGCGCAAGGGCGCGCCCGCCGCCGATCGTCTCACACCAGGTTGTGGATCTTGGCGAAGGGATCCCAGCTGGCATCGCGGTGCCAGTCGTACTCGGTGCCAATAGCGAGGGTTTCGCTGACCTGCTCGCCCTGCAGCTTGGCGATCACGGCCAAGGCCATGTCCATCCCCGCGGTCACGCCGGAGGAAGTTACGAACTTGCCATCCTCGACCCAACGAGCCGCCTTGATCCATTCGACCTTCGGCCCCTGCTCCGCCACCCAGTGGAACACCATCTTGTTGGTGGTGGCCCGACGGCCATCTAAAACGCCCGCCTTGGCGAACAGAGCGGTGCCGGTGCAGACCGTCATTGCGACCTCGGCAGCTTCGGTCCGTTGCCGGATGAAGCGTAACATCTCGGGATTATCGATCTCCGCGCGCGTGCCGATGCCACCGGGCACCAGCATCAGATCGAGATGCGGGCAATCCGAGAAGCCGTATTTCGCCAACACCTCCGGCCCCTGCGCACTCGCTACCGGCCCGGCCTGTTGGGCGACCAGCACCACTTCGATCGCGCCGGTCAGATTGCCGAACATTTCCGCCGGCCCGAACACATCGAGCAACTCGAACCCCGGAAACAAGATCACACCCAGGCGTTTGGCATCGGTCATCGCGGCTCCTCCTTCGAGCTCAGTTGGTGCGGCTAGCCGCGAGCGCGCCGCGCGGGGGGAAGCGCCGGCGGTAGTCGTGCGGCATCACCCGCAGGTGACGGTGAAAAGTACGACGCATCTGTTCGGCAGAACGAAAGCCGGCGCGGCGGGCGACATCTTCCAGTCCGAGGCCGGCATCTTCTAGATAGCGGCGCGCCGCATCGATGCGGGCCCGCTCGACGAACTTGGCGGGGGTCGTACCCAGCGCCCGCTGAAAGACGCGGGCAAAATTGCGCGGGCTCATCGCGGCGCGAGCAGCGAGCTGATCGATGCCGAGATCCTCGCCGAGATGGGCGAGAATCCACTCAGGCAGATCGCCCAATGCTCCGGGTACACGCCGCTGCGCCTCGAGATGACTGCTGAACTGCGATTGACCACCGGGGCGTTTGAGGAAGACGACCAATTGGCGAGCGACGGCGAGCGCGGTTCGATGACCGAGATCTTCCTCGACCAAGGCCAGAGCCAGATCGATCCCGGCGGTGACGCCGGCTGACGTGTAGACGTTGCCGGCGCGGATGAAGATCGCGTCGGCATCGACCTCGACGTGCGGGAACAGCTGCGCTAAGCGCGCCGCTGCCGACCAGTGCGTCGTCACCCGGCGATGGTCTAGCAGTCCGGCGCGGGCGAGCAGAAAGGCGCCGGTGCAAACCGACGCGATGCGGCGGGTGCGCGGTGCAATGGCACGCAGCCAACGCTCGACGGTGCGATCATCGAAGATCTGCTCGATACTGCCGCCGGCAACCACCAGGGTATCGATACCGCCGCGCGTGCCGGCGCAGCCGCGATCGGCGAGCATCGTCAGCCCGGAGCTCATCGTCACCGGCCCCGCTTGTGGCGCGATCACCTGCAACTGGTAGGGGCGCTCGCCACCATCGCGAACAATCAGACGGTTCGCCGTCGAAAACACCTCGAGCGGCCCGACGGCGTCGAGCGACTGGCCACCATTGTAGGTGAACACCGCGATCGAACGGGGTCGGTGCGATTCGAATCGGCCGGGCATGGGCGGAGAGTAGGCAGTGGGGCGGCTGGCTGCAATGACAAAGAACCGGCAAATTCTGCCATTGCCGGCGCGAGCACACCGAATCGCAAGCTTGCTCGCGGGCGGCCGCTGGGTTAGCTGCGGCAAACCCGACAGGAGGCCGACATGGCGGACATCTACCGAATCTACGGCAACGAGCTTTCACCCTACTCCGTCAAAGTGCGCTCCTATCTGCGCTACAAGGACATCCCGCACCAGTGGATCGTCCGTACTCCGGCGGTCGAGGAGGAATTCGGTCGCTACGCCAAGCTACCGCTGATTCCGCTGGTGGTGACGCCCGACGGCCGCGGCTTGCAAGACTCGACGCCGATCGTCGAGCAGCTCGAGCAGATCTTCCCCGAGCCTTCGATCCATCCCGAAGATGCAGCCCTGCGCTTTCTCTCGTTCTTGATCGAGGAGTACGCCGATGAGTGGGGCAACAAGCCGATGTTCCACTACCGCTGGTTCTACGCGCCGAATCAGCAATCGGCCGGCGAACGACTCGCCCGCAGCATGATGCCCGACCTGGGCGAGGAGCAAATTGCCGGGGGCATCGAGATGATCAAAAGCCGGATGATTCCGCGGCTGAAGTTCGTCGGCTCCTCCGAGCAAACCAAAGCGCAGATCGAAGGCTCGTTCGAACGCCAACTCGCCATTCTCGAAGCGCATCTGGCGCAGCGACCGTACCTCTTCGGCGGCCGCCCGGTCCTCGCCGACTTCGCCTGGTACGCCCAGCTCTACGAATGCCTCAGCGATCCGACGCCTGGAGCGGTCATGCGCCAGAGGGCGCCGCGGGTGGTCGGTTGGTGCGAGCGGATGCTCACACCAGATCGGCAAGGTGAGCTGGAGCCGTGGCAGGCGTTGAGCCCCACCCTGACGCCACTGTTGCGCGAC
>DASPMH010000364.1:0-2168 GCA_035627175.1 Terriglobales bacterium
GAGCCAACGAGCCGGTGGGCCCGCTCCGCCGAACCCGCAGACATACCCAGCGTCAGGCCGTGCCGGATACGAAGCTCACTTCCCGCCTCAACCACCGCTCAACAACGGCTCCCCACTCGCCGAGCTCGTCCATCAGGTCCACGCGAGCACCACCGGATTCCGCCGTATCGCGAAGTCGTAGAGGCAGGTTGCGATCGGTGTTGTCGAGCATCGAGCGCTTCTCGCTAGAGACCATCGCGAACATGACAATCGCTACCTTCTCCTCGCGAGACATCTCGTCGAAGGCCGCGGAATTCGCCATCTCCCCCCCGTAAGCGCTGTTGACGCGACAGTAGGGCGCCGGCGAGGGCGGCTCACCGAGCGACAGCAACCATCGTCCGACGACCGCGAGGCCGTCGGCTGCTCCAACATCCGCGCCCGGCCAAAGTCGAGAGGGATCGCGCCGCTGTAACGACGAGGCGAGCGCGGGCTCGCCAGTAAAGAAGCTGATTGAAAAATCAATATGGAGCAGCGGCGCCAGTCCATGCCGATCGAGGACTTCCCGGAGTGACACCAGTCCACGTCGTAACGCCGCTGCGGACAGCCACCATTCGCGCAGCGCGATCGCACGGAGATCATCGCGGAATTCCTCGGTAAGAAGACTCAGATCGGCAAAGACTCTCGATCCCCATCGAGGTGCGCGCAAGAGCAGATCAGCCGCGAGGTGCGTATGCCATCCGCCCATGGCCCAGATTCGCCGGGTCTCGTCGGCGAGCGCCCGGGCGACGATGGTGGCGTTCTCCTCGGATGACGAAATGAACGTCGCGAGCCCCTCCCCCATGGAGGAAAGGTCTTCATCGTTGTCCGTCGGAGGGCAATACAAGGCCTGGTGCCACCCGGGTGCGCTCGCGACTGCTTCATCGATTGAGTTCGCCACAATCCGTCGGACGAGTTCGGGCGTCGGCACGAGAAACGCAAGACATCGCGCAGCGAATCCAACTAGTTGACGCGCTCCTGGGTCAGCCGTCGCCGCAACGTCAAGAAACCGGTGGAGGATCTCATCTCCGGCTCCTTCTTGGTGATTGTTTCGCAGTTGGACTGCCAGTTGAGCGACCACTTCCCACTCGGCAGCCGCCACACGCGGCAGGAGTAGATCTGTTAACTGCTCCGTTGAACCTGTCGTCCGCACGATGTGTCGAGCGGTGAAGTACTCGAGGAACGTTCGATGAGTGAAGGCAAACAGCGGCTCACCTTCCGGCGTGAGTCCTACGTCGGTGAAGACCCATGCGCGGTTCGTACAGAACTTGATGAAGACTTTGGCCGCCGCCTCCGCCTCCAGCGGGTCCTCAAAGCGCCTCGGATACAGGTATTCCGTCGCCTTCGAAATGAGCTGGGAGCGAGCTACTCCTCCCTGGAGTGACTCTGACGAGTAGATCCAGTGCGCCAAGAACTGCATTGCGGCAAGCACATGAGCCTGAAAGGGCAGCTCAACCTTGATCCCACGCGATCGATCCCACTGCTCGAACATCATGAGAGAGCACCGTTCGTACACCTCCGGACGGTTTCGGGGGATATAACGCTCAGCCTTGTAGATGTTGCACATCAGGGCGAGCATCAGGGGGTTCGACCTGAGATCGCTAACCGCTTGGCTTTCGCTCAGGAACGCTGCAGCGAGTGCTTCGCGCTCTGCGTCCGTCAACGACTCGTCAGATCCGAACCATTTCGTGACGTAGTCGCCCACCTGCTCGTTAGAAAACTCGGCGAGGCCATAGCTGCTGAACAGAGCTTCATCTAGCGGGGCTTCCGCGTACCCCACCCGACGTGCCGTCGCGAGAACGCGCGCGCTCGGGTACAAGTGGCAGAAGCTCTCGATGTCACCGGTCACCTCTTGGCGGTACGAAGTTTCCAGTAGTTCGTCGAGCCCATCGAAGATGAAGACAGCTCGACCGTTGCTGGCGATGTACTCGAAAAATCGGCTCGGCGGCTCTTCGAGCTGATACGTGGTGCGTGCCGATTCTCGTACGAACTCCAGGATGGACAGCTGCCTGTCCTTCTTCGCGGCGCCGTAGTCACGCACCGTAACGAAGACTGCACACACTTCGGTCGCGTCAGTGGACACGTCGTACGCCGTCTTACGCGCCAGAGTGGACTTCCCGCCGCCCGGGTCCCCAAGGACGACGTTTCGACCA
>DASPMH010000365.1:0-2454 GCA_035627175.1 Terriglobales bacterium
CATCGGTCATGGCGATGCGCTGCTCGCCGTAATGATCGGTGGCAATGCGGACCCGATCGCGGTACGGCGCTTCGATGTAGTCGAGAAACAGCACCGGGTTCTCGATTTTGTGCGAATCGGCGTCGATCACCGGGTGGTCGCGATACATGGCGGTGGTGTTATGGGGCGCGCCGATTTCGGTCAAGGCAAAGCCTTGCTATCAGAGGCTGATGTCCGAAATTCGACTGTCGATTCGGCGCGCGCGGCGCAACGATTTCTCCGCGGTTATGGCGCTGCTGGCGGCGAGCGACCGGGCGGTGCCGCCCCCCGACCGCCACACGCTGCGGCGCTTTCGCCGCATCGTCAGTGACCTAGGCGCCGATCTCTACCTCGGCGTCGAAGAGGAAGCGCTCGCCGGGCTGGTGCACGTCACCTACAGCCGCCGACTGGCAGCGGGGCAGCGAGCCCAGCTCGATCAACTGCTGGTCGCTCCCGGCTGCCGCCGCCGCGGCATCGGTAGCGCCTTGCTGAGCTTCGCCCGCCAGCGCGCGGCGAAGCGCGGCTGCGACGAGCTGAGCTGTGTCCTCGGCTCAAAGGACGGCGAGGCTGCCGCCTTCCTGCAGGCGGTGGGGTTCGGGGCCGAAAAGGTGCAATTGTCGCTCGGGTTGCCACGGGCTGAGGAAAGTTCGAAAGTCTGACGATGGCTGAGCTATCCCGCGCCATCGCGCGCCTGATGGAGGAGCGCAAGCGCGACCAGCCGCCTCAGGCTGCGCCGGCACCGCGTCCGGCCGAGCCCGAGCCGATCGAGCCCGTCGTCGATCAAACCCGTGAGCGGGTCGCCCCGGGCGAGCGTGCGCTCGCCGAAGCCTTCGTCCGCCAATTCGCCACCGCTCCCGGCGCGGAAGCCCTCGAAGACGCCGAGCTGTCGGCGCTGGCGATGGTCGCCTTTCGCTTTGTCAGCGACCGCAGCGCGGAGGAGCCTCGGCTGCGCGTCTTCGATGCCGATCTCGCCCACGAGGGTTGGTCCTCTGCAGGTACGGTGATTCAAGTTGCGATGCGCGAGCGGCCCTTCATCGTCAGCACCATCCAGCTCTGTCTCGCCGAGCTCGACTGCCAGGTGCGGCGTATCCTCGCGCCGGTGTTCTCGATCGAGCGCGATCCGCGGCGGGTGGTGCTGGCAATCGGCCCGCCGGGGCCAATCGGCGCCAAGGAGATCCTGGTCCACATCGAGATCGAACGCGGTCCCGAGCCGCAGGTGCTGACGACGATGCTCAGCCGCCGGCTGAGCGATCTGATCTTGGCTACCGAGGACTACGGTCCGATGCGCACCGCCCTGGACAGTGCGGTCGAGCAATTGCGGGCGCGGACGCTGACCGCGCCCTGGCGCGAGGAAGCCGAGGAGACCGCGGCGTTCCTGGAGTGGCTCGGCCAGGACAACTTCGTCTTCCTCGGCTATCGCGAATACAAGCTCGAAGGGCAGGGCGCCGACCGCACCGCGGCGGTGCGGCGCGGCTCCGGCTTGGGGATTCTGCAAGCGGAAGATCAGTCGAGCTTCGCCACGCCGGCACGTCTGCCCGACGGTCTGCGCCGCCGGATCAACGAGCCGCCGCTGCTGATGATCACCAAGACCAACGCCGAGAGCCCGGTGCATCGCCGCGGCTACATGGATTACCTCGGCTTGAAGGAAATCGACGAAGCCGGGGTAGTCGCCGGCGAGCGGCGCTGGATCGGGCTGTTCTCGACCGCCGGGCTGGCGGCGCTGCCGTCGGCGACGCCGCTGTTGCGGCAGAAGCTGGCGCGGGTATTGACCGCCGAGGGCCTCGCCGCCGACAGCGACGAGGCGGCGACGGTGACCCGTCTCTTCGATCGTCTGCCCAAGGTCGATCTGATGGCGCTGGCGGCGGAGGAGTTGCGCTCGGAGATCCGCGCCATCCGCACCGCCGGCCGCAGCGGCGACGTGCAGGTGAGCTACCGTGCCGATGCCATCGAGCGCGGCGTGCTGGCGCTGATCACGATGCCGCGGCCGCGGTTTTCGCACGGTCTCTACGGCGCGACCGAGCAGCGGGTGGTGCGCGCTACCAACGCCACCGCGGTCCTCGATCGTACCCTGGTCGACGTCGAGGGCGAGCCGGTGCGCATGCACTTCTATCTCAATGCGCCGCCAGAGCTGGTGCTGTCGGTGCCGGCGCGCGAGCTCGAAGCGCCGGTGCTCAGTGTTCTGCGCACCTGGGAAGATCGGCTGCGGGAGCAGCTCGGCAAGCAGCACGACCGCCATCGTGCCGGCGAGCTCGCCGACCGTTATCTGCCCAACCTCCCTGCCGAGTACCGCCGCGACGTCGAGGTCGAAGACGTCGTCCGCGACATTCAGATGCTCGAGGAGCTGCGCAGCGATCGCCATCCGCACGCCGACGTCCTCGCCGAGGAGACCTCGAGCCGTCAGGGGTGGGTCAAGATCTACTGTCTCAGCCAACAGCT
>DASPMH010000366.1:0-4065 GCA_035627175.1 Terriglobales bacterium
TGCTGCCCTGGTCGCCGTCGCGGCTGTCGCTGCGGAAATCGACTTCGCCGAGCAGGGTCAGCCGCTGAATGTTGGTGCCGGCGAAGAAGCCGTAGACGATGCGGTCGCCGGTCAGCGAGCCGGTTCGCGAAAAGGAGGTGCCGGCGAGAACGTTGCGCACCACCGGTAGCTCGGTGAACAACGTGTAGGCGGTGGTGGTCAGGCGCACGTCGCGATCGCCTCCGGCGCCATCGGAGACGGCAAAGATCCAGGTCAAAGGCCCGGGCTCGAAGCCAAACTCGAAGGCGGTCTCGCGCGCATTGAAATTGAAAATGTCGCTGCGGATGAACGCTTCGTCGTCCTGCAGCTGCAAGCCGTACGGCAGGAACATCCGGCCGGCCTTGATGTAGCCGTTCCAGGGGAGGATCCCCTGAACCATCCCGAAAGCCTCGCGGGCATCGGTGTCGATCAGATCGAAGTCGACGTAGAGGGTCAGGTAATCGGGGATCAGCCGCACTTCGGCGTAGAGGAAGGCGTCGGTATCGAGGTCGTTGCGCTCGAGGCGGCCGCGGTAGATTTGGTTGTTCTTGACCTGGTTGTCGCTCCCGGGGTCATCTTGGAATTGGGCGCTGTAGGAGGCGCGCAGGTCGGCACCGAGCCCGAGATATTGATTGATGTCGCCGTTGAAGTACTCGGTCGGCCGCGACAGCGGCCCGAACATCTTGGGGATGTGCAGCAGCTCGTTGGCGTGGATGTTGACGAGGTCGGTGCGCATGCCGCCGCCATTCATGTTGACGTGACAGGCGCTGCAGCGCAGCCCTTCGCGCACCGCGAAGTAGGGCTCGGCCCAGGCCGCCTGGCTGGCAAGGAGGAGGGCCGCCGCCGCCACGAGTCCGAGCGATGAGCGAAACATCGGCGGAAGATGGCGAAATCACCAGCGGTGGTCAAGGAACGAGCCCGCCTGCGGCGCTGAGGCTTTCGCCGGCGAAAGCCTCAGCCCTTGGGAAAGGGGGCGCCTGGTAGGAATGCCGAGGTGCGAGTATGGGTTGCACCAATTCGGCGGCGCTGCCAGTGCATGGTAGCCGCGCCATTGCGGTGAGGGAGGGTCGATCGATGCGGAACAGCAAGTGGTTGCTCAGCGCTTGGAGCGCGGTCTTCCTGCTCGCCAGCGTGGCTGGCGCAACCCAGGTCGAGCTGGTCGGAGTCACACCTGGCCGCAGCGCTACCATCGTCGTCGATGGCGGGAACCCCTTCACGCTGATGGTCGGCGAGACCATCGATCAAGTTCGGCTGGTCAGCGCCGATCGCGACGGCGCGGTGATGGTCGTCGGCGGCAGCCGCGTCACCGTGCCACTCGGTGCTAGCGCAGGCGCGGCGCGGCGCAGTGGCGGCGGCAGCAGCGTCACCCTGACCGCCGGCGAGGGTGGCCACTTCGTCACTACCGGCAACGTCAATGGCCGGCCGATTCAGTTCATGGTCGACACCGGGGCATCGCTGATCGTCCTGTCGCGCAAGCAGGCCGACCGCATCGGACTCGCCTACCGCGGCGGCGCTCCGGCGCAAGCGATGACTGCCAACGGCACCGTCAAGGGCTGGCGGGTGACGCTGGCGAGCGTCCAGGTCGGCAGCGCGGCCGTGCGCGACGTCGATGGCATGGTCATCGATACCTCGCTGCCGGTAGCGCTGCTCGGCATGAGCTTCCTCGGTAACTTCGACATGCAACACCAAGGCTCGAGCTTGGTGTTGCGGCGCCGCTAGCTGCGCCGCCTCCCTGGAGCTGTAGCCTGCGCTCTCCGAGCGCGCAGCTACAGCGGCCGCGCTCTGCCGAGCGCAGCTACACACCGGAGCAGCCGGTCAGGGCTCGGTCGATTGCTTGGATCAATTCGTCGACGGTGACCGCCGCGTCTGCGTCGACATCTAGGTTGGCGCAGGCGGTCACCTCGGTCTCACCCAGGGCGATGTTGACGCCGGTGAGGATCTCGTCGACGGTCACCTGTCCGCTGGCATCGCAGTCACCGGCGCACGGAGCTGCGGCGAAGGTCGTCACCGTCAGCTGAAACAAGCCGCCGCCGGCATCGTGTTGCACCAGCACGTGCCAGGTGCCGGACGCCGGTGCCTGGATTTGGCAGAACCCGTACGGTCCGATGGTGGTATCGGCGCAGTCGAACTCGCTGCGCGTCGGCGCTTCGGCTGCTTTGACATAGAGGTCGAAGTCGTTGGGCGGCTGAGTGCCGACGCTGCTGTCGTTGTCTTCGCCGTTGAGCGCGACGCGCAGCTGACTGGTGCCGGCGGGTACCTCGAAGCTGAAGCGTGCCGTGGTGCGGCTGCGACTGAGCTCGCCCGCCGGAGTGAACTGGGTCGTGCCGGCGCCGCCGACCTGCGGCAAGCCGTCGCAATGCTCCCTGCCGACGTCCCGGCCACCGAAGTCGTCGATGAAAGCGAGGTGGGCGAAGACATCGGTGTTCCAGCTGACCGAATCCGCCTCACAACCAGGCTCACCGCCGGAAGTAACCCCGGCGAGCACCGGGCCCATCGGCGTCGCGAAAAACAGCGGCCCGCCCGAATCGCCGGCGCAGGTGTTGGAATCGGTGCCCGGCTGGCCGACCGGTTCGGTGAAGCTCCAGCAGATGTGCTTGGCGGCGTTGACGTTGCCTGGGCAGAGGTCGGTGACGATGTCGCCGACTCGTTTTACACCGGTATCGGCACCGTCTTCGCTGGTGACGCCGAAGCCGACGAGGGTCGCGGCCGTGCCGAGGTTGCGCACACCGGCACGATCAAGGCGGGCCGGACGGATGCCGGTCACCGGCGCCGTCAGTGTCAGCAGAGCGATGTCGCCACCGCTTTCGAAGGCGAAGGTCGGATCGATGATGAGGCTCTCGACGTCGAAGAAGCCGGCGTGCTGAAAGAAGACGCGCATCACCGACGGATCGTCGAGGCCGTGAGCGAGACACTCGTTGGCGTCGAGGTCGCCCTCGGCGCAGACGCAATGGGCCGCGACGGCGAAGGTGCGGCAGCCGATCAGCGTGCCGCTGCAATATTCCGAAACGGGAGTGAAGCTGGTCAGCAGCGCGCCGACCGCAGGGAACGAAGTCGCGGGCACGCCATTGACGATCCGCGGCTTGCCGGCGGCGAGTGCAGAAAAGGAAAGGCCTGGCAGCAGCAGAGCCACCGCCAGGCCGATCGTCAAGAAAGGCGCGCCCACGGGCGCAGCGCTACTTACCGAAACGCGACATCGCCTGGGTTTCGAAGAAATTGCTGTCGAAGTTGATTCGAGAATCGAGAGCGGCCTTGGCATCGACTTTCTGACCCGCACTGGTGGCTCGGTTCTGCTTGATGTTCTCGGCGAGCTGGAACGCCATGTTCGAGCCTTGAATGTAGTCTACCTGACCGTCGGGTCGAGTGTACTTCTTCGGCAAGAAGGCCATCACCTGGAAGGTGTTGAGCAGCTCGCCCTGCCAGCTGAACTTGCGATTCCAAGCGCCCTGGTAGGTTTCCTTGTCGATGTAGAGCTGAATCTTGCCGTAGAGGTAGTAGCGGTCCTTTGGAATGGCGGAGAGCACGTAGAACTTGCGCTTGGCCAGAGCTCCCGAGACGGGGGCCCAGGCGATGCCCTGCCAGCCCTTCTCCTGGTAGCCGAACTGCTTGACGTCGGGATCCCACATGGCGCGCCAGCCGCCCTGCGGCAACCACACGGCGTTCGATTGTCCTTTCAGGCTGAGCGGGTCGACGAGACGATACTGATCGACTTCGCCTTCGAGCGTCCAGTTGAAGTCCTCGGGCTTGCCATCGAAGAACGGCCCGTCGTCCTGACTCATATCGGAGCCGAGAAAACCGTCGGAGCGATTGGCCGGGCTGACGGCGCGCACTCGCCGCAGGGCGGGGACGAAGGCCCAGGCCGAATCGCGCTTGTCGGGATCGCGATAGCGCCAATTGAGCGCCGCCGTGCCGTGCAGATCGGCGGGGAACATCGCCACCACCAGCTGCTTCGACAAGAAGTTCTGCGGGTTGTCGACGCTGTAGCGCTTGGGCTGGCCGTCGTAGAACATGAAGTTGACGTTCTGATCGGTGCGTCGCTCGACGCCGCCG
>DASPMH010000367.1:0-3246 GCA_035627175.1 Terriglobales bacterium
GACTGACCAGCGGCCGCGCAGCGACGTTGCTGCGGGTTCGCTTGCCGCAGCTTGCGGCCATCGCATCGCCGTCCCAGGAGATCTCGACGGCCACCGAGTGCGGCCGTCCGTCATCGGCGACGGTCAAAAGATACGCGGTCGCGCCGAAGCGCGCCGCCTGCGCGCGAAGCTCGTCCAGGCTGACGGGAACACTCATTCGAAGACCCTCCTGCGCGGCGCTTCGCTGCTCCCGTCGTGCGACGGGGTTCTAGGCGTGGCGCTCGAGCACGGCGCCGTTGTCGTACAGCTTGCGGACCTTGACCTGCCCCGGCGCACCGACGGCCAGACACAGCTCGCAAAGCGTGCATTCGTCCAGGTTCTTCTCGACGATCTCGACGCCGCCGTCCGCGCCGACGGCATAGATGTCGACGGGACAGACCTCCTCGAGCTTCCTGGCCGCGGCGTTGTCCCTGGCCAGTGCCGGATCGACTTCGCATGCGATGAACAGTGCCATCCTACTTCCTCCCCAGCTTTTCTTTGATCAGAGCCGGGATGTCCTCGATGCGCTCGGCCACCGCGATGCCGGCTGCGCGCATGCGTTCGATCTTCTCTGCGGTCGTATCGGCCTTGCCTTCGACGATGGTGCCGGCATGGCCGAAGCGCATGCCGGGCATCGCGTCCATGAAGCGGCCGGCCATGAAGGCGACGACGGGAAGGCGAGAATTGTTTTCGGTCACCCAGCGAGCAAGGTCGGCTTCCATGCGGCCGCCGGGCTCCGAATAGATCGCGATCGCTTCGGTTTCCGGATCGGCTTCGTACAGCGGGATGAGCTCGGAGTAGCTCGAGCCGATGATCGCGTCGCCGCCGATGGAGCATGCGGTGGACTGGCCGAGGCCTGCGGCCGTCAGCGTGTTGCAGATCTCGGTGGTCATGCCGCCCGAGCGCGACATCACGCCGATGCTGCCCTTGGTGAACGCCTTCTTCGCATCGACCGCGCGACCGCCGAGGCCGCCCACCTTCGCCTCGCCGGGCGAGAGGATGCCGAGGCAGTTCGGCCCGATGATGCGCGCGCCGACCTGCTTGGCGTACTCGACCATCTGCGCCACCTCGAAGCGCGGAATGCGCTCGGTGACGATCACCACCGTCTTGATGCCGTTGGCGAGCGCCTCGAAGACCGCGTCGCGAGTAAAAGCCGGTGGCACCGATACCACCGAGCCGTCGACGCGAGTTTTCGAGGTGATCTCGCGGACCGTGTCGTACACCGGCACGCCGTAGATGTCGCGGCCGCCGCGACCGGGGGTGACTCCGCCGACGATTTTCGAGCCGTAGTCGATGCACTCGCGGGTCATGTTGACCGCTTCGCGGCCGGTGATCCCTTGAATGATGAACGTGTTGTCTTTGGTGATCAGGATGGACATGGCTCAGCTCTTCATCTTCGCCACGGCGCGGCCCGCGGCTTCGTACATCGAGACGGTGCGATCGCAGTACTCGACGCCGTAATGTTCCAGGATGGCGAAACCGTCCCCCTCCCACGATCCCGGGATGCGGAAGATGGCGATCTTCTCCGAGGGCTTGTGACCCATCTCGATCACGCCCTTGATGACGCCGCGGGCGACGATGTCGACGCGGGTGTTGGAGACGACGTTCATCATCACCGCGATCTTCTTCACGCCCGGCTTCGACAGGATCAGCTTGGTCAGCTCTGCGGTCTTGGAGACGCTCGGGTTGCCGCCGATCTCGCAGTAATTGGCAGGCTTGCCGCCGTGCTTGCGCACCGCATCGAACAAAGTCAGCGAGCCGCCCCCGGCGCCGATGACCAGACCGAGATCGCCGTCGAACTCGACGACGTTGCCGGCGACGCCGCGATGGTCGGCGGAGTCGACCTCGACGCCTTTCTGCTCGAAGGTCGTCGGCGGCCGGGCCTGGCGCTTCTCCTGCGGGTCGATCTCGAGCTTCTGCAGCAACGGCTTCTGGAACTCGCGGGCCTCGTCTTCCATGTCGATGTGGCCGTCGAGGCAGACGAAGCGGCCGTCGGCGAGCTTCGCCAGCGGATTGATCTCGGCCAGCGTCAGGCCGTGATTGATGAAGGTCCGGGCGAGCTTGGTGACGATCGGGATCAGACGGGTCAGATCCGAGCCGGTGACGCCGACCGAGGAGACCAGCTCCTTCGCCATGAAATCGGAGAAGGGTAGCAGCGTCGAGAAGTTGCGTTTGCCGATGTGCTCGGGATGCTTCTCGGCGACTTCCTCGACGTCGATGCCGCCCATGTCGCTGAAGATCATCACCGGCAGGCGCGCGACGCCGTCCCAGGTGACGCCGACGTAGTACTCCTGCTCGACCGGGGCGCGACCCTCGACCAGCACGCCGACCGGCTCGTGGCCGTTGATGGTCAGCTTGAGGATCTTCTCCGCCGCCGTCTTGGCCTGTTCGGGAGTATCGGCGAACAACACGCCGCCGGCCTTCATCCGGCCGCCCGACAACACCTGCGACTTCAACACCGCCGGTCCGGCGATCTCGGCGGCGATTGCGGCGGCTTCGTCCGCCGTGTGCGCCACGCGTGATCCGGTCGGCAAGGGAATTCCCTGCAAGCCGAAGAGGCGCTTGGCCTCGTACTCATAGAATCGCATCTACCCTACACTCCTGTTGCCGCGCCGCGGCACTGAGATGGGGGCAGCTTCTGCCACGCCCTCGGGAAGCGCGACTAGACGATTTCGAGTGGCGGCGTCAAATTAGGTCTCTCCGGCACCTGTGCCAGCATTGCTAATCACCAAGGCGCTAGTCACCGATTTCTCCTAATGATAGAAGCCGCGCCCATCGCTCTCGAAAGGATGGCATCTCATGGCTGACACCGCTCTCAACGGAGTCGATCTCGACGCGATCGCGCGCCTGGTCGACCTCACCGACGCACTGGTGAAGGAGTCGCTCGCGGCCGCCGCCAAGCGCACCAACGGCGGCAAGGGTATCGACGACGAACAGGCCCACTGCGAACGACTCGCCTACGCCGCAACCGAAGTGCAGGCAGCCAAGGATTTGCTCGCCTACGCCCGTGCGGTTCCCTCAGCGGAGAAGGATGCTGCCATCGATGCCATGGCGGGCGCCTTCGCCGGCGAGGTCGCGCTGCGATTGAAGGCTTCGATCGATGCCCATCTCGACGAGTTCGGTATCAGTGAGGATCGCCTGGCGGCGACCTTGGGCGCGGCCGAGGCCAAGCGCACCGCCCGCGCCGCCGCCAGCGATGCAGTGATCCGCGCCATCGGCAAGCACGTC
>DASPMH010000368.1:0-2089 GCA_035627175.1 Terriglobales bacterium
CGGCCGGCGTCCACCGGTCGCGAGGATCTTCATGCCGAACGCCGAGCCGAGCTCGGCGACGCGCCGGCCGATCCGCCCAAAGCCGACGATACCTAACATCCGACCGGCGAGCTCGACCGGGGCATCGTGCCAAAATGAGAAATCGGGACAGCGCTGCCACTCGCCGGCACGAATGGCGGCGTCGTGCTCGACCACCCCCTGCGCCAACGCGAGGATCAGCGCCCAGGTGTGTTGCGCCACCGAATCGGTGCCGTAGACAGGCACATTGCTGACAGCGACGCCGAGCCGTCGCGCCGCGTCGAGATCGATGACGTTGACGCCGGTCGCCAGCACCGAGACGAAGCGCAATTGCGGCAGCTGCGCCAAGGTCTGCCCGTCGAGACGCGTCTTGTTGGTCAGCACCACCTCGAAACCAGCCGCTCGCGCCACGATTTCCTCGGGCCGGGTGCGGTCGTAGATGGTCAGCTCGCCCAATCGCGCCAGATCGTCCCAGGGATTGTCGCCAGGATTGAGGGTGTAACCGTCGAGGACGCAGATGCGTACCTCGCGGCTCATCGTTCCCGTGCGCGCTGGCGAACGATCCGCAGGCGACTCACCGGACGGCGAGTTACCCGCCGTCCACCGCGCCGATGGGCTTCGAGCCAGTCGCTGATCAGCGGGAAAATATCCTGCGGCGCGTGCTTACCGAGGATCAGATCGGCGTGGCTGTAGTCGTGCGCGAAACCGCTGTCCCGACCGACGACGACGAAGGCCTTGTCGCGCGAGCCGACGCAGCGGAAGACGTACTCGAGATCGCCCGGCGGAGTCAGACCGTCCTTCGCGCCGGCCACGATCAGAATCGGCGCGGTGACGCGCTCGAGATGCTCGGTGAAGTCGAACATCGCGTAGCGATCGCTCATGTGCTTGGTCTCGTACCAGTGAGCGAACTCGCGCAGCAGCGAGGTCGGCAGGTCCTCGACGGCGGTCAGCATCAGCTTGCGAGCCAGGCTCGAATCGATGTTGTCGGGATGAAAACCGAGATCGGAGACCTCGGCGCGCGCTTGGTTGACCACCAGCGCCGCAAATGGCGCCGCCGCCTTGGCGAGAATGCCGACCGGCAGCCGCGGCGGCAGATAACGCAGCAGCGAACGGTACGGGACGCCGAAATCGAGCATCGGATGGCTGACCTTGCTCATGGTCGGCGAGCCGAGGGTAACCGCGCTGGCGAGCTTCGCCTGCACCGGGCTCATCAGCAAGGCGTAGGCGATCATCCCGCCCATCGAGTGTCCGACCCAGTGGACTTTGTCGGCACCGGTCTCGCGCAAGACCACCTTCAGAATCGCCGGCGCGTCGTGCTGGACGTAATCCTCGAAGTTCCAGTGGTAGCTCTTGCCGTTCCACCACGTCGGCCGAGTCGAACGGCCAGCGCCGCGCAGCTCTACCACCCAGACGTCGTAGCCCTCATTGCGTAGATAACGAGCCAGGGACAGTTGGCCCGGCCCGTCCATGTTCCAGCGGTTCGACCCCATGCCGTGGCACAGCACCACCGGCGTCGAGTGGCTCTTCGGTTCGTGAAAGCGATACAGCGCCAACCGCCAACCGTCGCGCGTGCGCGCCCGGTAGCGCTTGGGCGGAGTGCCCCGCCCGAGCTCGAACCAAAGATCGATCAGTCCACGCATCCTCCCCTCCTCACAGCTGGCTCAGCTCAGAGAAACAACCGACATCGATGATCAGATCGGTGAACTTTTTCCGGAATCTCCTGGTGCGTCAATGCCGGTGGTCGGGCCGTGATCCAATCACGGCCCGAGCGTCCACGGCACGATGTTGAAAGCGGTACCACCGACCAGGGTGGTCTCCTGTTTGATGACCTGCCCGTTGGCGGTGATCGTCACCTGGTGCTCCCACAGACCGGAGTTGAAGGTGCCGTTGACGATGATGTCGAACGTGCCCGGCGGCAGGGTCTGCAGGAATGGTCCATAGGACTCGGTGAAGCCGTTCTCGACCGGGCCGCCGATGTAGCGGCCGGAGAAGCGCACGGTGACATTGGCGCCGCTGCTGTTGGTGACCCGCTGCTTGAGCTTGCAGGGATCCGGTTGCGGCGCCAGCGTCG
>DASPMH010000369.1:0-4311 GCA_035627175.1 Terriglobales bacterium
GCAGCCGCGGGGGATTTCTGCGGCGAACGTGGAGGACACCCACCGATCACCCTGCCGCGGAGTGGCTGTCCAGCGCGCCACCGTAGCGCCTGCCAGCGAACGCCTCGGTCACCCTTACTCGATTACGATCCCGACGACGATGGAAGCCTGACCGTAAGGATGTCTCCAATGGTGCACAACTAGGCTGCCGGGAATGGCTCGCCGCTGCCGCTGAAGAAGCGTCCACGCGCCTGGGTCAACTCCTCGTCCGTGCCGGCGAGGTGGATCGTGCCTTCGATGAAGGCGCTGGCCCCTTTGGTCTGCGTAATCCGCGCCCGTGCGATGATCGTTGTCTCCGCCGGTGTCCGTCGCAGGTAGCGAATCGTCAGCTCGCCGGTGACCACGTGCCTGCCGAGCTTGGCGTAGGCGGCCATGCACATGACTTCGTCGAGCAGCGTCGCCTGGATCCCGCCATGAACCGTCCCGGGTGCGCCGACGAAGTCGGCGGAAGCCCGATACTCGGCTTCGACTCCGCTGTCGGTCTCGAAGAATTCTAGCTTCAGCCCGGCGGCGTTATCGGCCGCACACCCGAAGCAATGATTCTCGGGATGATCGAAGGTCAAGCGTTTGCGCATCGGCGGCGTATGGCAGCGAGCCAGCGGCGGCGCAACACCAGACCTCTCGAGGACGGCGCCTCCCAGTTTCTTCTCCCGCCGCGATGCGGAAGAAGCTGTTGGCCGGTTCAGGCAAGCTCCAGGCCTGAACTCGTGCTCCGCGAAAGATCACGGCCTACTGCCTCTTTGGCAGCGTGGTGACGATGCGCCGTGGCGGCAGGAGCTTCTCGCTGAGCACGCGGTGCTCGCTGAGATCGGACCGTTCCGCTGAGCACGCGCACGTGAATCGCCGTGATCATGTCGTGCGCTCGAGGCGGGACACAAGGCTTAGGTAGGACCATGGTGCCTATATGGGTGCCGTTCCTGGCGCTCGGCGCCAACATACCCGTCGTGTTGGGATACCACGCCGCGGTGGCGCGGAGGGTCAGCCTGATGACCCCGGCGAAGTGATTGATTGGGCAGCGCACCTGGCAGCTCGAACAATCGCCGCGCGCCGCCGCCGTCGCGGCGCTGCGCCGCGGCCTGGAGCTGGGGATGACCCACCTCGACAGCGCCGAGATGTACGGCACCCGTGCCGCCGATCGTCTGCCGACGGAGTGGGTGGCCTGTGAAAGGTTTGCCCCACCGAAACCGGTGCCGCAGCGTTGCCCTGCCTCAATCCGCCTTCCATCGTGAATGGCCCGACGGTGTATCGCGATCTCGATCGATGACACCGAGGCGTGGGTGGGTCGAGCACGCATTCGGGCTGAAAGGTCATTGACCAATGTTGCGTCGCCGTGCCACCCTCCGCGCCAACTGTCGCTCCGGAGGTCACAATGAAGCCAGCGCGCCTCGCAGTACTGATAGCCGTCCCCTCGTTACTCGTGCTGGTGCCGTCCGCGCCCTCGTACGCAACGGTAAACGCCTGCCTTGCGGCGAAGGAAGCTTGTGTCGGCAAGCTCAGCGCGGCGCTCCTGAAATGTTATGCCAAAGACAGCAAGCCCAATGGGGGCGATCCGATCAAAATCAACACCTGCCTGAGCAAGGCGGTGGTGGCATTCAGCGGCGGCGAGCAGCCTGAGAAGGGCTGCTTCGCCAAAGCGGAAGCGAAGCATGGGAGTACTTGTTTTACGACCGGTGACAGCGACGCGATCGAGCAGACGACGCGCGCATTCGTCGGACAGCTGATCTGCGAGCTCGACCCTTGCAATCCGATCTGCCCGGACAGCGCATGCAATCCCGCGCCGTGCACCAACTGCGAACCACAAACATGTGTCGAGATTAGGGATAGGCTGATCGCAGCGAACGACCCTTTGGAGGACGGCGAATACACCCTTTATTTCGATGGCGATGAGTCGCGTCCTTGGACGGCGTACTGCAGCGGCATGCGATTTGACGCGCAGAATGTGAAAGAGTACTTGCCCGTCGACCCGCAGCGCAATTTCTCCGAGGTGAGCGACGGCACCAACGTCACGCGCACCAGCTTCCACCGTTTACGCATCAACCTCGGGACTCAGACGATTGACCTATTGGATGGCAGCTTCGCGACCACGGTCTTGGCGCCGGGAGGGGCAGGCGGGCCGTTGGCGCCTCCGGCGGGACGGCAGCACATTCCTGTAGGCTGGGCCGAATTCATCAGCCCGACGGCTAGCGGCGGTGCGGCACACGCATCGGTCGACCTGCGCGGTACTTCCTTCGCAATGTCCCCGTCGGTCTCCGTATCCTACTTTCGCTCGGTGACGGATGGTGTCACCGCCGCACCCAGTGCCACCGAGGTCTATCTGCCGGACGACTCCTACGGTCGGGTCCAGTTGTCAGCGAGCACTACGGTGACCAATAGCAACGTCCGAGTCGTTGCCGACGGCGCTCATCTGGCGACGCCAGCGGAGGATTTCACCACCGCAACCTTACCGGTCCAATATACGGGTGGATGACGGCTCACCGCCCGTCGCGCTCTTCCAGCAATGCTGTGAGCACGCCCGCCGGCTTGCCGGGCGGGTCGGCGTTCAGGCTTTATCAATTGCCGCCGTGGCGCGACGGATCAGGCCCTTGCGCTCCATCTCCGCCAGCCCCTCCGGCGTCGCCTGCTCCGGTGCCAGCGCCGCCGTTCGGCACGATTTGGGCGACCGGACGATCGCGGTGTCGAGAATTCGAATCGTCTGACCCTTTCGGACCAGAGCCAAATACCGACTCAGCGGATTCTTGATTTCGGATATCTTGGCCCCTTTGGATCTTGGCTAGTCTTGGCTGGACACCCACTCGACCTCGCGAGTGGAGGTGACCGCTTCTAGTGGTTGCCGCATCGTTGGCCCCTTGACGCATCCGCTCGCTGCTTGATCTGACACGATCTTGCGTAGCTCGGCGAGCTCGCTTTCGTCGAGCACATCGCACATCCGCAACAGCCAGCTCGGGGCGTGCTTGCGGAAAGTCACCTGCAACGCCTCGCCGCCGGCACGCAACAAACCCTCGGCTGCGTCGACGGTCCCTCCCAGAACTTTGAGCCGGCGCCGCTGCTTCCCATTCGCCTTTGTCGTTCGCGTCACCGCAACTCCTGCCGACCTAAACCGGCTGGGGGCCGCGCCGAGCACGTCACCTCGGGGCGGTCCTTGCGCTTCCGCTCGCTCCGTCGGCTTGGAGGGCACCGCGCTGGGCGCCACGACGAAATAGCGCTGCCAACTCTCGCCGGCCTCCCCCACCAACAGCACCGCCGCCAACAGCATGACGGCGGCGCGGCCGCAGCGCGCGAGCGCCGACCCCGGTTGCGCCGCCAACGCCCGCCACAGCAACGGCAGCGGCAGCCCGATCAGCAGACACGCAGGAATCAAGCAGCCGCTCGCGCGCAGCGCGGCCGGCACCTCGATGGGATTGGCGAGCGCCAGGATCGACGGCACCTGCATGACGAAGAGAAACACCAGCAGCAGCGCGCTGCGGCGCTGCCGCCAGTGCCCCACCGCGATGCCGAGGCCGCAGAGGAACAGCGCGCCGCCGGCGAAGCCGAGCTGGCGCCGGAACGGCACGTTCAAGATCGCCTGCGAATCGCCGCGCACATGAAACCCGCCGAGGCTGCGCACCGTGCAGCAAGCGCTCGGTGACGACAGAATCGAGGCGCTCGGCGATACGGCCGCGGGCGCGCCCGCTGACCAGGTCGAAATCCGCGGCCAGCGGCCGAGTCATCGGCAGGGCTACGACGATCGCAACCAGCAGCGCCGTCGCCCAGCCGGCGCGCCGATCGCGGCGGCTGAAGGTCGCAACGCCGACCGCGACGGCGGCCAAGCCGATCGCCAGCGCGGCCACGTAGGTATAGACGCGGGCGCCGACGACCGCGCCGAGCAGAGTCCAATCGCGGCGCGCGCCGCGGGCCAGGGCGCGATCGAGTGCCGCCAGCGCCGCCACCACCATCAGTGGCGTCAACACGCCGCGGTAACCGATCCGGCTGAGCGTCACATGCCAGGTCGAGAGCGCGAGAGCGGCCGCGGTCAACGCGTTGGGCTCTATCGCCGCGACGCCGAGCCCCGCCAGGCCGATGCCGCTGAGCAGCGCACCCCAGCGGCGCGCCGTCAGCGGCGGCGATGCGACCGCGGCGAGAGCAGGCTCGCCGAGCATCACCGCGCGGTCGGCGAAGGCGGCAACGGCGACGGCCGCCATTGCTAGCGCCATGCCGGGCCCAATGACTTGGCGGTCGAAGCACCATTGCGCCAGCAGGCTCGCGCCGATGACGAGCGGTAGGCCGATCGCGCTT
>DASPMH010000370.1:0-3154 GCA_035627175.1 Terriglobales bacterium
CGCATCGTATTTCGATTCCAGGGAACGCATCCTTTCGACGTTGACCTCGTCGACTATCACTCGGGAGAAGCACCATCATGCCTATGAAGAATCCGCCGCACCCCGGCCTTTCCGTGAAGCACGATTGCCTGGAGCCTCTTGGACTCACCGTCACGGCTGCCGCAAAATTGCTCGGAGTTACCCGTCAGACCCTCAATGACGTGGTCAATGCCCGGCGCGGGATCTCGCCGGAGATGGCGATCCGCTTAGACCTCGCCTTTGGCGGCGGGGCCGACACCTGGCTACGAATGCAGACCGCCTACGATCTCGCGCAAGCGATGGCCGCGGCGAAAGGGCGGATCAAGGTGAAGCGGTATGTCCGTAGCCGGGCCGCGTGACGGGTAGCCGACTTGTTCGACGCGAAGCCAAGCCTCCAAGCCGCCAACCGTCCAACGAAGAACCAATCACCAAGATCCACGGACTGAGCTCTGGTCTGCTCTGAAAATTGGTCATAGTTCTTGGATCTTCCCTGGCCGGTTGGTGGCTTGGTGGCTTGTCGCACACGCGCCGGTAGTAGGGTTACGGCGGTCACCGGGCCGCCTGCGCGCGTAATGATTCCACCGCGTGGCGCCGCCGTCGCGATGGACGTGACCACGGTACCCGTACCGGAAGAGGCCGCATTGACGTGTCGCTGGCCGATTTGGGTGTACATTGACATGCATTGATTACGGTCCAGCCGGTTCGCTATCGTCCTTCATCAGGAGAACGAATGAAGCTACGTGTAGTACTCGAGCCGAGTGACGAGGGTGGGTTCACTGTAATCGTTCCCGCCCTGCCAGGATGTGTGAGCGAGGGAGAAACTCGTGAGGCGGCCTTAGCCAACGTTCAGGAAGCGATCGAGCTGTATCTCGAATCGATCGACGACGACGCGGCGATCAATCCGGACGGCGAGGTAGTCAAAATCGCCGTATGAGCAAAGTGCCGAGCCTCGGCTACGAGCACGTGGTTCGGGCACTCTCAAGCTCATCGTACCCGCCCACCGCCCGACCAAGCGCTCCACCCTCGCGCACATCTTGAAGCAGGCGCACATTTCGGTGGATCGATTTTTAGAGCTCCTCTGAGCCGACCCCTGACGCGACGAAGCCAGCCTCCAAGTGGCTAAGCGTCCAACGAACAACCCAATCACAAAGATGCAGGGACCAAAGTTTCCTCTCGGCCTGCGACGTCACACCTCCACTTCGTAGCCGGCGCCGCCCGTGAAGGTGCTCCATGGTGCCGATGTCCCGGGCTTCGAGGCCCACCTCGGCGACGTGCTCTGTGAGGGCGCCAATTTCATTTCCGTTGCGCATCCAACACGATCCGGGTGATCAGCCGCGCGGCAACGTCGCGGTCATCCGGTCATCGAGCTGCCAAACCGTACGCGCCAGAGGATCTCGGTCGTCAGGGGTTTGCAAGTGGGCCGGCTCGGGCCACGCGTTCGCGAAAAGTGACCTCTGATAATCCTGGCGTTTGCGGCGCCGGCGCCGATTGCTGCAAGAACAGCCGCGGCATGCTACGGCGGCGGGCGATTCATCCTCGGTTCGCGTCCAGCTCGACGGCGTTTTCGAGCCAGAAAACGCGCAGCTAAGGTTTCGTTTTCACGCCCAAACGATCGCATCTTCAGGTTGTCGCACACTTAGGCTGGTCAGACCCTACAAGAAGCAATCCCTTCACTCGACGCCGTCCTCACTTTCGTGTGGGTGCCGATTAGTCAGCTTAAATAATTGCTGGCATCCCACCGAGCAGGCGGCATCGCCTTCGGTGGACACCTGGAAACCGGCCAGTTGTGGACACCAACACCGGCCAGTCGAGTGAACGCATTGGCCGGGTCGATCTGCCGATCGCCATGACCTCGGGTTCGTACTGTTCGACCGCGCCGGCCCCGAGCTGCGCTTCAATTTGGTGAGTGACCGCTACGAGCGGCGCTCGACGGTAGCAGGACGGACCTCGCCTTCAGCGGGTGGGTGCAAGTGTTCGCCGACCAAAAGCTGACCACCGCACTGCTCGACCGACTCGGCCACCATGCCCAGGTGCTGACGACCAAGGAGGAGTTGTATCGCACCCGGCACATGCGACGAGCGGTGCCCTTTGGCTTTTTCTCTAATCCGGCTAAAGGGGCGCCGTGCAGAATGCGCTGCAGCCATCAGAAATCGCTGACACCTGCATTATCGATTGGTCGGCAATCTGGGGGGTGCCCACACTGTCGACCAGAGTGACGGTAAGCTTCAGTCCCCGCCTGCGCCGCTCGCTTGGGCGCTGCGTGCCAGCACTGGGGATTGTTCGGCTGAATCCGCGATTGCTGCGATCTTCTGCGGAGCTGCTCGACGAAGTGTTGTGCCATGAATTGGCGCATGTCGCGGTGTTCGAGCTGCACGGTCGCGCCGTCCGCCCCCACGGACCCGAGTGGGCGGCGCTGATGCGTGCTGCCGGATTCGAGCCGCGAGTGCGGGCGGCTTGGGACCACCAGATGGAACAATCGCAGCGGCGACGCGCGCAGAGATACGAGCATCGCTGTCCCGTCTGCCAGGCGGCCCGGCTCGCGCGGCGGCCGGTGCGCCAGTGGCGCTGCGCTGGCTGCGTGCGGGCTGGCTGGTGGGGCGGCTGGTCATCTCGCGAATTGACGAGATGCGGGCGTGAACAGCGCAGCCTGTCCCTTCTGCTCGGTCGAGCCGGAGCGCATCTTTCACGCCGGCACCCGCATCCTCGGGTTGTGGGATGGTTTCCCCGTCTCCGACGGACATGCGTTGCTGATTCCCAAGCGCCACGTCGCCACCTGGTTCGACGCCAGCATCGAGGAGCGGAGCGAGCTTACCGAGGGGGTTAGCATCGCTCGCGATGCCATCGGCCGGCGCTATCAACCGGATGGCTTCAACGTCGGCATCAACGTCGGCGAAGCAGCCGGCCAGACGGTGTTCCATCTGCATGTGCACGTCATTCCCCGCTACCGCGGTGATATGGCGAACCCCCGCGGCGGAGTCCGGCACGTCATCCCGGGCAAAGGCTACTATCAAGTTCCAGTTGACGGCGACGGCATCGGGCTGGTTAACGACGCCGCGGCTGCCTACGGCACTCCCGCAACGGCAACCGCGCCCGCCCGGCTGATTGCCGGTGGTGACGTCTCGCCCCTGCTGGCGCC
>DASPMH010000371.1:0-5971 GCA_035627175.1 Terriglobales bacterium
ATTGCCTTCAAACCGAATCTCGAATCCATCGTATCCTCCTTCGACCGGATGTCCTCCGATCGGTTTCATCGCAAACGAAGGTCAGGCCGAGCCGCCCTCGGCGAGGCTCAGGTTGACCAGAGCGAAGAGCAGCTCATCGAGCGAGCGGTAGCGGAAACGCGCGACCAAGTTGCTTTCGACGCACCAGCCGTGCTCATCGTCGCCCCACACCGGATAGAGCTCAGGCCCGACACGGACCAAGCGCGGTTCATTCGATTGGTGACGACGAGAGAATGCTGAGTGGATGTGTCCCATGCCGGTACTCCTTTCTCGAGTTCACACTTGCCACCGTACCGCAGCCAACGTGCCAAAGCGCGATGGCAAGCTATCGTGAGCCTTCGACGTCGACAGTCCTCGATGCGGTACGGGTGGCCAAGCACTGCCGGTAACGCGTACAGCCGGATCATTGTAAAACCGCCGCTGCGGCAACGGATTGATTCGATCGGTCGGGTCGGGCAACGTCGACTGACATCGATGAAGCGTCTGGTTCTTGCCGTCTCATTGTTGCCGCTGATTTGGACCTCGGCGGGAGTTGCCGTGCAGACAAGCTGCATCGGCGACTGTCGCGCCACCGGTTCCGTCACCGTCGATAGCGTAATTTATTAGTCAATGTCGCTCTGGGGCAGGCCGACGCGAGCCAATGCGCCGCTGGCCTTCCCGATCCGCCTTCAGTCGACGTTGCGACGATCATCGAGGCGGTGACCAACGCACTGCTAGGTTGCTCCGCTCCCGTCACCATCACGCCGGTGACGACCGAATCACCGACCCCGGAGCCGGAAGCTTCGGCAACGCCCACCCTCGATCCGCACCACACACCGACGCCGGTCGAACACTTCTGCGACTTGCCGGGCTCGGTGCGTTTCACCGCCGCCGGTCGAGTGGTGGTGCCCTCGACGCCAGGGCCGAGCACCGATCTGACCTTTCTCCAGCTACCCGTCGGATTCTGTGCCGGCTATTTCACCACCGTTCCCAATCCGCGCGAGCTCAAGTTTGCTCCAAGCGGCGAGCTGTTCGTCGCCTCGCCGAGCCGCATTACTGCCGGCGGCGGCTTCGGCCGCGGCGCGATTCTGGTTTTTCCGGACGATAACCAGGATGGCTTCGGCGACACCCAGATCACCTACCTCGGCGGTATCGCGGCGAGTCACGGGCTGCTGTTCGCCGGCGAGTACCTCTACTACCAGCACGACACCGCGATCATGCGCGTCCCGTACAAGTATGGTGATCGGCGAGCGTCCGGAGCGAGCGAGCAGGTCGGCAAGATCGAGGTCTACAGCTCTATGATCCACTGGCCGAAGCCGCTCGAAATGGCCGACGACGGCACTATCTACGTCGGCAATGGTGGCGACCAGGGCGATCTCTGCGAGCCCGCCAATGCCTTTCACGGCGGCATCCTCGCCCTCGATGCGGCGATGCCCGGTGGACGCCCGATCGCCAAGGGACTGCGCAATCCGATCTCGATTCGCTGCGTTCCGGGCCACGACCGCTGCTATGCGATCGAGTTGTCGCGCGACTGGAGCGGCGCCGTCGGTGGTCGCGAGAAGATCATCCCGGTGCGGGAGGGCGACGACTGGGGTTATCCGTGCTGCGCGACCAAGGATTTGCCTTACCCCGATAGCCCGGCGCACGCCGACTGCTCGGCGGTACCTCCGGAAACCAATTCGTTCCAGATCGGCGATACTCCCTTCGACCTCGATTTCGAGCCGGGACGGTGGCCCGAGCCATGGCGCCATCGTGCTTTCGTGCCGTTGCACGGCAGCTTCCCCTTATGGATCGGGGCGCGCCTGGTGGCGATCGAAATGGATCCGGAGAGCGGCGAGCTGCGCATGGGATCGAACCTTCCAGGCGAGGCCGCCGGCGGCCTGCGCGACTTCGCTACCGGTTGGGATGACGGCACGCGCACGCACGGCCGGCCTGCCAGTGTCGTCTTCAGTGACGACGGCCGGCTCTTCCTCGGCAACGATCGCAACGGCGACATCATCTGGATTGCGCCGCTCGACCTGCGCATTCCGCGCGCGCCGGAGGAGCCGTCTCAGTAATTCACGCGGAGCGCAGCAGGATCGCCCCGGGACGAGCGAAGCGCACCCAGGTGGTCTGCCCTTGCCGTTCGCAGAGGATCGGCATTGCATCGAGCGCAAAGCGCGGCTCCTCGGTAGACAGCAGCACCTCGCCGGCAAGCTCCCGCAACTCTACGTCGTTGGCGCCGCGCAATTGGACGACGCAGATGATGCGATCGCGCCCGTTGCCGCGCTCGAGCACGAGCGTCGCCTCGCCCGCGGCGCGGACGGCGACGCTATCCCACTGCTGAGCCCGCAGGCCGAGCTGGTTCCGGCGCAGCGACAATAAGCAGCGGTGCAGCTCGAGAACGGCGGAGTGCTCCGCTTGCTCCCGTTCGCTCCAGTCGAGCTGACTCTTAGCGAACGTACTTTCGGCCTGCGGGTCGGGGATCTGTTCGCGCACCTGAGGATCCCGAAACGCCGAGAACGACTGGAACTCCTGGCGTCTGCCTTTGGTCACCAGCTCGCCGAGCTCCGGCTTGTGGTCGGTGAAGAACAGAAACGGTGTCCCCGCGGCCCACTCCTGACCCATGAAGAGCAGTGGCGTCTCGGGAGCGCACAGCAGCAGTGTCGTCGCGGCGCGAAAGGCAGCGGGATCTATCTGATGGTGCAGCCGCTCGCCGAAGGCGCGGTTGCCGACCTGGTCATGGTTCTGCAGGCAGACGACGAAATGCTGGGGCGGCAAGCCGTCAGGGTTGCTGCCGCGGGCCTCGCCGAGATGTAGCGAGTGCTGCCCGGTGTAGAACCAACCGCGCCCGATCGTCGCCGCGATGTCGCTGCTCGCACCGCTGTAATCGCCATAATAGCCCTCATGCTCGCCGGTCAGGTTGCACTGCACCTGGTGGTGAAAGTCGTCGGCCCAAACCGCGTCGACACCCCAACCTCCGCGTTCGGAAGGCTCGATCATCGTACGCAGATTGCGATGATCCTCAGCGATCAGCAGCGGCGGCTTGGATGAATTGCTGGTGCGGCGCAGGCGCTCGCCGAGCTCTTGCAGGAAATGATTCGGACCGTCGTCGATCAGCGCATGGGTCGCATCGAGACGCAGACCATCGAAGTGAAATTCGTCGAGCCAGTAGCGAGCGTTCTGGAACAACAGCTCGCGGACCTGCTCGCTGTGCAGCCCATCGAGGTTGAGCGCCGCTCCCCAAGGAGTGCGATGCTCGGCCGACAAATAATACGGGCTGAAGTGAGCCAGGTAGGCTCCGTCGGGGCCGAAATGGTTGTAGACGACATCGAGCAGCACGCCGAGACCATGGCCATGTGCGGCGTCGACTAGTTGGCGCAACTCGTCAGGGGAGCCATAGCAGCGCGCTGGGGCAAACAGGGAGACTCCGTCGTAGCCCCAATTATGCTTGCCCGGGAAATCGCCAACCGGCATCAGCTCGATTGCGCCGACGCCCAGGTCGCGCAGACAGGGAAGCTTGTCGATGGCGGCGGCGTAGGTGCCGGTGGCGGTGAAGGTGCCGATGTGGAGCTCGTAGATGCTCAAGCCGGGCAGATCGATGCCGCGCCAGCCATGGTCCGTCCATGCGAATTGGGCTGCGACGACCTGCGAGGCACCATGCACGCCGTCTGGCTGGAAACGTGAAGCGGGATCCGGAAACAGCCCTTCTTCGTCCAAGCGATAGCGGTAGCGAGTCGCCGCCGCGGCCGACTCGATTCGAGCGACGAACATGCCGCTGCGCGCGGCGGTCATGGCGATTGTGGCGGGTGCGCCCGGACCCGCTTCGAGATGCAGCTCGACCCGTCGCCGGGTGGGGCACCAGACCCGAAACTCGACGCCACCGTCGGCAAGTAGCGTCGCTCCGAGCGGCTCGCGCCACTGCGCTGCCGCGTCAGTCATTTGGGTCAGTCATTTGGCGACCGCATGCCGTCGGGCGCGCAACACGGCCAAGGAGCGGGCCCGCAGGCGGTAGTGATCGCCGCGAGGGGTGACACTGCGACTCCACTGGCTGTCGCCGGTGTCGAGGACGCGATCCCAAAGAGTGCCGCGCGGCGACGCGGGCAGGGTGAACATGATCGGAGCCTCATGCGCATTCAGCAGTAGCAAGAAGGTATCATCGACGACCCGCTCGCCACGTTCGTCGACTTCATCGATACTGTCGCCGGCAACCCGCACCATCAGCGAGCGGCTGAAGTCGGCATCCCAAGCGGAGTCGGTCATCTCATCGCCGCTGGGCTCGAACCAGGTCAGGTCCTTGACCTCGGCACCGCGAATGCGCCGGCCCTGAAAGAAGTGGCGGCGGCGGAACACCGGGTGATCGCGCCAGAGCCCGATCAAGTAGCGGCAGAATTCGAGGAAATCGCGCTGGTCGTCATTGAGCTCCCAATTGAGCCAGCTGATTTCATTGTCCTGGCAGTACGCGTTGTTGTTGCCACGTTGGGTCCGACCCATCTCATCGCCGGCGCAAATCATGGCGACGCCCTGCGAAAACATCAGCGTCGCCATCAAATTGCGCTTCTGGCGCGCACGCAAAGACAGTACCGCGTGTTGGTCGGTCGGCCCCTCGACGCCACAGTTCCAGCTATGGTTGTTGCTATCGCCGTCGCGGTTGTCCTCGCCGTTGGCCTCGTTGTGCTTGTCGTTATAGGTGACCAGATCGTCGAGGGTGAAGCCGTCGTGGGCGGTGATGAAATCGATACTGGCGTAGGGGCGCCGGCCGCTGTGCTCGTAGAGATCGCTGCTGCCCGCCAGGCGGGTGGCGAATTCCGACATCTGGCCGCCGTCGCCGCGCCAGAAACGCCGCACCGAGTCGCGATACCGGCCATTCCATTCGGTCCACAACACCGGAAAGTTACCGACCTGATAGCCGCCGGCACCGAGATCCCAGGGCTCGGCGATCAGCTTGACCTGAGACAGCACCGGGTCCTGATGGATGATGTCGAAAAAGGCGCTGAGCTTGTTGACGTCGTAGAGCTCGCGGGCGAGGGCGCTGGCGAGATCGAAGCGAAAGCCGTCGACGTGCATCTCCAGCACCCAGTAGCGCAGGCTGTCCATGATCAGCTGCAACACCCTCGGGTTGAGCATGTTGAGCGTGTTTCCGCAGCCGGTGAAGTCCTGATAGTAGCGGGCGTTATCCTGCACCAGGCGGTAATAGGCGACATTGTCGATGCCGCGCAGCGACAAGGTGGGACCGAGGTGGTTGCCTTCGGCGGTATGGTTGTAGACGACGTCGAGGATCACCTCGATGCCGGCGGCATGCAGCGCCCGCACCATCGTCTTGAATTCGCGCACCGAGTCGACCGGTGCGGTGCTCGAGGAGTAGCGGATGTCCGGTGCGAAGAAGGCGAGGGTGTTGTAGCCCCAATAATTGCTGAGACCGCGATCGACCAAGGCACGCTCGTCGACGTGATGGTGAACCGGCAGTAGCTCGACCGCAGTGACGCCGAGTTGCTCCAAGTGGCGGATCACCGGTGCCGTCGCCAGCGCGGAGTAGGTCCCCCGCAGCCCTTCGGGCACTGCCGGGTGCAACTGGGTCAGCCCCTTGACGTGGGCCTCGTAGATCAAGGTCTGGTGCCAAGGCGTCCGGGGTGGTGAGTCGTCTCCCCAGGTGAAAGCGGTATCGGCGACTGCGGCCAAGGGCGCGAAGGCGGCGCTGTCGCGGTCGTCGAAGGAGAGATCTTCGTGGGGATCGCCGACGCGATAGCCGAACAGTTCGTCGCTCCAGCGCAAGCGGCGGGCGATCGCCTTGGCGTAGGGATCGAGCAGCAGCTTGTTGTGATTGAAACGATGGCCGTCGTTCGGCTGGTAGGGTCCATAGACGCGATATCCATACAGCTGCCCCGGCCGAATATCGGGAAGGTAACCATGCCAGACCATGTCGGTCTGCTCGGGTAAGCGAACCCGTTGCGACTCGCGCGGGGAGTCGGCGCTA
>DASPMH010000372.1:0-5069 GCA_035627175.1 Terriglobales bacterium
CGAGGCATCGCCCACGGTACTTCCGGGCATTGCCTGCAGCACAACCTGGTGATGGTGCTCGGCGTCGAGCGGAGGTGGTCATGAAGCGACCGGTCGCAGTCGTCGGAGTAGGTCAGACCCACCACAGCGCCCGCCGCAGCGACGTCAGCATCCCCGGCCTGATTCGCGAGGCGATCGATCGCGCCTTGCTCGACGCCGGGCTGCAGCACGAAGACATCGACGCGATCGTCATCGGCAAGGCACCGGACCAGCTCGAGGGAGTCATGCAGCCGGAGCAGTTCCTCGCCGGCGCTCTCGGCGCTCACCTCAAGCCGCTGATCCGGGTCCACACCGCCGGCTCGGTCGGAGCGTCGACCGCCCTCGCGGCGACGACACACGTGGCCTCCGGCTTGTTCGAGCGCGTGCTGACGGTCGCCTTCGAGAAGCAATCGGAAGGCAATGCGATGTGGGCGTTGTCTCCCTCCCTGCCCTTCACGCCGCCGTTGGTCGCCGGGGCGGGCGGGTTTTTCGCACCCTACTGCCGCGCCTACATCAACAAGACCGGCGCGCCGCCGCACATCGGTCCGATCACCGCCGCCAACGCCCGCGACAACGCGACGCGCAACGAATACGCCCATCTGCGCGAGCCGATGACCGCAGAGGACGTGATGAATTCCCCATATCTGTGGGAGCCGATCCGCTACCTCGAGACCTGCCCCTCGTCGGACGGTGCGATCGCGATGGTGCTCGCCTCGGAGGAGGCGGCGAAGAAAGGGCCGCGCCAGCCGGCTTGGATCAAGGCGGGGTATTCCTTCGCCGAAGCGATGTGGATCCCCGGCCGCGATCAGGTCAGCCCGCGCGCCGGCCGCGATTGTGCCAAGAAGGTCTACGAAACGGCCGGCATCAAAGATCCTTGGAACGAGATCGACACCGCCGAAATCTACGTGCCGTTCGCCTGGTTCGAGGCGATGTGGCTGGAGAACCTCGGCTTCTGCGAGGTCGGCGAGGGTTGGAAGATCATCGACCGCGGCGAGCAGAAGTTCGGCGCGCATCTACCGATCAATCCCTCCGGCGGCGTGCTCTGCACCAATCCGATCGGGGCGTCGGGGATGCTGCGGCTCGGCGAAGCGGCACTGCAGGTGATGGGTCGCGCCGGCGCGCATCAGGTGGAAGGCGCGCGCACCGCGCTCGGGCATGCCTACGGCGGCGGAGCGCAGTACTTCGCGATCTGGGTGGTCGGCAGCGAGCTGTAATGCGCAACCGCAGCGCCCTCGCCGGCGATGCCGAGGCGCGGTCTACCCGTGACACCATCCTGGATGTCGCCGAGCGCCACTTCGCCGAACGCGGCTTCGCCGGTGCTTCGGTGCGCGACATCGCCGCCGACTCGGGGCTGAAGAATCAGGCGAGCCTCTACCATTACTTCGAGCATAAACGGGCCCTCTACGAGGCGGTGCTGAGCCGCGGCCTCGAGCCGATCATCGCCACGGTGATCGCGAGCAGCCGAGTAGAGCGCCCGGCCGGCGCCGATCCTGCCGATGCCTTGGCGCCCTACCTCGATCCGGTGATCGACCATCTCGTCGAACGACCTCACCTGCCACGCCTGATCCAACGCGCCGCGCTCGACGACAGCCGCTATCTGCGCAGCACGCTCGGGCGGCTGCTCAAGCCGCTCTACACCGAAGGTCTGACGGCGGTGTCGCAAGCCGCGTCCGGCTGGCCGGTAGCCGAGCGCTTTCACGTCGCGGTCGCGCTCTACCAATTGATCTTCGGCTATTTCGCCAATGCGACGATGTTCGAGATCGTCGCCGACTACGATCCACTCAGCCTTGAAGCAATCGAGCGCCAGCGCCGCTTCCTGCATGCCGCGGTGGCGCAGCTGCTCGGGTATGTTCCGCCGGAAAAACGATAGCGAGGAGAGCATGAACATTCGAATCGACTACGATCTGTGCGAAGGCAACGCCGTCTGCATGAAGCTCGCTCCGGAAGTCTTCGAGGTCGGCGACGACGACAAGGTGCGCTTGCTGATCGAACATCCGGGTCAAGAGCTGCAGGCGAAGGTCGAGGCCGCGGTACGCCGCTGCCCGCGCCAAGCTCTCGCCATCGAGCGTGAGGACTGAGCCGTGGAGCGCTTTCGGGAAATCGCCGCGCGCGTTTCCAATTGGGGCCGCTGGGGTGCTGAGGATCAACGCGGCACGGTCAACTTCATCACTCCGGAGAAGATTCGTCAGGGCGCTGCCTGCGTCCGCCGGGGACAGGTGTTCAGCCTCGGTCTCAACTTCGGCGCCGATGGTCCGCAGATCGGCCAGGGCGGGCGCGTCAATCCGCAGCACCTGATGACCGCGACCGATGGTTTGGTCTATCCGACCTCGCCCTTCCGCTACTGCGATGACGTGGTGGTGATGGGCCTGCAGTGCGCGACCCAATGGGACAGCCTGGCGCACGTGCATTACGACGGCCAGCTCTACAATGGCTTCCCCGCTGCCTCGATCACGCCCGCCGGCGCGAGCAAGAACTCGATCACGGCGCAGGCCGCGGGCATCGCCGGCCGGGCGGTGCTGCTCGATCTGGCACGCGTTCAAGGCGTCGAGCGGCTTGCGGCCGGCTATGCGATTACTCCGGCGGATCTCGAGGCGGCGGAGAGCCAGCTCGGTGTGCGGGCCGATAGCGGCGATGTGCTGCTGATCCGCACCGGCCACATCAATGTCTTCAAGGTCGAGGCCGATCGTGTCGGCTATATGCGCACCATGCCCGGGCTGGGACTCGCTTGCGCCGAATGGCTGCACCAGCGGCAAGTAGCGGCGGTGGCGACCGACACCAACGCCGTCGAGGTGATTCCGTTCGAGGATCCCGCCAATCCCCTGCCCTTCCACATGGTTGCCATCCGCGACATGGGGCTGACCCTCGGCGAGATGTTCGACCTCGAGGAGCTCGCTGCCGATTGTGCCGCTGACGGCGTCTACGAAATGTTCTTCTCCGCTCCACCCCTGCGTGTCAGCGGCGCCGCCGGTTCGCCGCTCAACCCGCTCGCGATCAAATAGGATCCGCCATGCTCGACATCGTCATCCGAGGAGCAACGGTCGTCGACGGCAGCGGCGCGCCGCGCCGTCAGGCCGATGTCGGCATTCGCGGCGACGAGATCGTCGAGACCGGTGCGATCGAAGACTCGGCAGCGCAGACCATCGACGCCGGAGGGCTGGTCCTGGCACCGGGCTTTATCGATCCCCACACCCACTACGACGCCCAACTCCTATGGGATCCCTTCGCATCGCCTTCCAATTTGCACGGCGTCACCAGCGTCATCGGCGGCAACTGCGGCTTCACTCTCGCGCCACTCGCCGCCGGCGATGCCGACTACATCCGCCGTCTGATGGCGATGGTCGAGGGCATGCCGCTGCCGGCGCTGGAGAGCGGCATCGATTGGAATTGGTCGTCGTTCGACGACTACCTGCGGCGATTGGACGGCAAGATTGCAATCAATGCCGGTTTTCTTGTTGGCCATTGTGCCTTGCGGCGCAGCGTGATGGGCGCCAACGCCACCGGCAACTCGGCGGGTCCCGACGACATCGCCCGTATGTCCGAAGCGTTGCATCAGGCGCTCGCTGCCGGCGGCCTCGGATTTTCGTCGTCGCAGTCGTACACTCATCAGGACGGCGATCAGAACCCGGTGCCGTCGCGCTTCGCCACTCGCGAAGAGCTCTTGGCCTTGTCGGCGGTGGTGCGTGAGCACCCGGGCACGACCCTCGAGTTCATCACCGACGGCTGTCTCGAGCGCTTCAGCGATGCCGAAGTCGAGTTGATGATTGCGATGTCTCTGGCGGCGCGCCGCCCGCTCAACTGGAACGTCATGGGCGTCTCGGCAGCCAAGCCCGAGCGCCACCAGCACCAGCTCAGCGCCGGCACCCGCGCCAGGGAAGCGGGTGCGAAGATCGTCGCCCTGACGATGCCGATGCTCGGCGGGCTCAAGATGAGCTTTCGCGACTATTGCGCCCTGCACTCGCTGCCCGGGTTCAAGGAGATCCTGACGCTGCCCGTCTCCGGACGGATTCAGGCTCTGCGCGACGCCGAGACGCGGCATTGGGTGCGGCAGCGCGCCGAGACGGTCACCGGTGCCTTGGCGGCGCTGGCGCGTTGGGGTCGCTACGAGATCGGCGAGACGTTTTCGGCAGCAAACCGGGGGCTGACCGGCAAAGTGGTGGCCGACATCGCGCGCCAGCGCGGTCAGGGTGAATTCGACACCTTGATGGAGATCGTTCTCGCCGATGAGCTGCGCACCGATCTCTGGCCGGTGCCCGGCGACGACGATGCCGAGAGCTGGCGGTTGCGCGTCGACATCTGGCGCGACGAGCGCGCTCTGATCGGCGGCTCGGACGCTGGCGCGCACCTCGACCGCATGTGCGGGGCGCGCTACCCGACCGAGTTTCTGCGGCGCGTCGTCCGCGAGATGCAGCTGATTTCGCTCGAGGAGGCGGTGCATCGGATGACTGCGGCGCCGGCGGCCTTGTTCGGCCTGCGCCGCCGCGGCCGCATCGCCCCGGGCATGGCCGCCGACCTGGTGCTGTTCGACCCGGAGCGCGTCGCCTCCGAGCCGATTCGCACCAAGGCCGATCTGCCCGGCAACGCCGAGCGCCTGTTCGCCGCAGCGGTCGGCATCGAGCGGGTGATGGTCAACGGCCGCACCATCGTCGAACGCGGCCAGCAGACCGGCGAGCTGCCGGGCGTCGTGCTCCGCTCCGGTAGAGAGACCGAGACGGTCGAGCTTTGACTGCCTAAGAAATCTCCCACGCCTGCCGCCGTCTTCCGACGGCAGCTACACAAGCGCCGTCATCCGAGCTTGTCTCAGAACCTGGGAGGGGACCGGAGCATGATCTGTGCAGGTTTTGAGACAAGCTCGCTTGCACGGTGCTGCAATCGGTAGGATGGCAGCATCGTGCCCGGCGCCGTCATTCTCCATGCCGACATGGACGCGTTCTACGCGTCGGTCGAGCAGCTCGACCAGCCTGATCTGCGCGGCAAGCCGATCATCGTCGGCTCGCCATCGCCGCGCGGCGTAGTGCTGACCGCTTCCTACGAAGCCCGCCCCTTCGGAGTCC
>DASPMH010000373.1:0-2907 GCA_035627175.1 Terriglobales bacterium
CTCGGACAGAGCGAGCTGCGCGAGCAGCCGCGATTCCCCGAGGCCGAGGCGGATAGCGTGCAAGGCGGCTGTCAGGCGCCGATGCCGGGCAAGATCCTCGCCCTGCGGGTGGCGGTCGGCGATGCCGTCCGGCGCGGCCAATGCCTGGTGATCCTCGAGGCGATGAAGATGGAGCACGAGGTCTGCGCGCCAGAAGATGGCGTCATTGCCGAGGTGCGCGCCGAGGCCGGGCAGCAAGTCAGCGCCGGTCAAGTGCTGGTGGTGATCGCCCCAGCCGAAAACGAGCCAGGAGAAGACCGATGAGCGAGGCGAGCCTCTACCAACGGCGCGGCGACGCCGCTTGGATCACACTGAATCAACCGGAGAGTCGCAACGCCCTCAGCGATGCGCTGATCGCTTCACTGCGCGCCAACTTACAGCGCGCCATCGCCGACACCACGGTGCGCGTCATCGTTCTGACCGGCGCGGGCAGCGTCTTTTGCGCCGGCGCGGATCTCAAATCCGCGGGCGGTGCCGCCATCGGCGCCGAGGACCATCCTTTCATCGCGATTCTGAAAACGATCTGGGAGTCTCCCAAGCCGGTGATCGGCAGGATCAACGGTCACGCCTTCGGCGGCGGCATCGGTCTGGCGGCCGCGTGCGACCTGACCATCGCCGCGGAGAGCGCCAACTTGAGCTTCAGTGAGGTTCGCATCGGAGTCGTCCCGGCGATGATCTCGGTGGTAGTCATTCCCAAGATCGGCCTGCAACAGGCGATGTGGTTGTTCTTGACTGCCGAGCGCTTCAGCGCCGAGCGCGCCCGTGAAATCGGCCTGATCCACAAGGTGGTACCCGCGGGCGAGCTCGATGCAGCCGTCGAAGAGCTGATCGCGATGATTCGGCTCGGCGGGCCCAATGCCATCACCGCAGCCAAGCAACTGGTGCGGCGCATTCCGGCGATGCCAATGGACCAAGGGTTTGCTTACACTGCCGACCTAATCGCCGATCTCTTCCGCTCGCCCGAGGCAGCCGAGGGCATGACGGCGTTCGTGCAGAAACGCAAACCGTCGTGGTGTAGCGATAACTGAGTGAGGTTTTCCCGATGAGCGATATTCTCCGCATCGCCAATTGCAGCGGCTTCTACGGCGACCGTCTGAGCGCCGCCCGAGAGATGGTCGAGGGCGGCCCGATCGATGTGCTGACCGGCGACTACCTCGCCGAGCTGACCATGATGATCCTCTTCAAGGACCGCATGAAGAATCCTCAGGGCGGCTTCGCTCGAACCTTCATGCGCCAGATGGAAGAGGTGTTGGGGACCTGCGTCGAGCGCGGCATCAAGGTCGTCGTCAACGCCGGGGGCCTCAATCCGCTGGGCTTGGCGGCCGAGGTCGACAACCTGGCCAACCGTCTCGGCATACGCGCCAAGGTCGCTGCGATCGATGGGGACGATCTGCTACCGCGCCTGGGCGAGTTGCAGGCGCAGGGACACGACTTGCGCCACATGGACCGCGGCACTCCGCTGGCGGAACTGCAGAATCAGATCGTCACCGCCAACGCCTATCTCGGTTGCTGGGGCATCGTCGAAGCGCTCAACCGCGGCGCCGACGTGGTGATCTGCCCGCGCGTCACCGATGCCGCCGTCGCGATCGGTCCGGCCGCATGGAAGTTCGGCTGGCAACGCACCGATTGGGATCGTCTTGCCGGCGGAGTCGTCGCCGGCCACATCATCGAGTGCGGTGCGCAGTGCACCGGCGGCAACTACTCGTTTTTTCGCGACGAGGTGCCGGGCATTGGTCACATCGGTTTCCCGATCGCCGAAATGCATGCCGACGGCAGCTTCGTCGTGACCAAGCATCCGGGCACCGGCGGACGGGTCTCCGTCGGCACAATCACGGCGCAGCTGCTCTACGAGATTCAGAGCCTGCGCTACTTGAATCCCGACGTCACCACTCGCTTCGACACGATTCAGCTTGCCGCGGATGGAGCGGACCGGGTGAGAGTCTTCGGCGTGCGCGGCGAGCCGCCTCCACCGACGACCAAGGTATGCATCAACTACCTCGGCGGATACCGTAACTCGATGACCTTCGTCCTCGCCGGTCTGGAGATCGAAGAGAAGGCGCGCCTGGCGGAGAGCACCTTGTGGGAGCTGCTCGGCGGCCGTGAGCAATTCGCCGAGACCTCGGCGCAATTGATCCGCAGCGACAAGCCGGATCCGCGTACCAATGACGACACCTTCGCGCACCTGCGGGTGCACGTCAAAGATTCGGATCAGAAGAAGGTCGGGCGGTTGTTCAGCAACAAGGCCGTCGAGATGGCGCTGGCGAGCTATCCCGGCTTTTTCCTCACCAGCCCTCCGGGCGATGCTTCACCATACGGAGTGTATTGGCCGGCATTGGTGCCGTCGGAGCTGGTCGAGCACCGCGTTCATGTCGGCGGCGAAACTGTCGCGGTGGCGCCGCTCACGCCGCAGCCTGCAGTAGACGTCTCCCCTGCCCCAGTCGACATTCCCGAGCCACCCTCCGGCCCGACGGAGCGCGCGCCGCTTGGGCTTCTCTGCGGCGCCCGCTCCGGCGACAAGGGCGGCAATGCCAACGTCGGACTATGGACACGCGACGCTCGCGCCTATGCCTGGCTGCGTTCCTATCTGACGCTCGAGAAGTTCCGCGAGCTGATACCGGACGCGGAAGGATTGAAAGTCGAGCGCTACGAGCTTCCCAATTTGCTCAGTCTCAATTTCATTGTCGTCGGCTTACTCGGCGACGGCGTGGCGGCGTCGACCCGCAGCGATCCGCAAGCGAAGAGCTTCGGCGAATATGTGCGCGCCAAGGTCGTCGACGTGCCGCGGGTGCTGCTCGGCCGATGATGCCGATCAGCCGAATCTCAGCCGTGGTGTTGGCTTCGCTGTTGCTCGCGGGGTGCAGTTCGTCG
>DASPMH010000374.1:0-3220 GCA_035627175.1 Terriglobales bacterium
GTCCATGCCGCCGCGCCCGGCGTTCGGCCGAGTTGATCCTCGAAATCCCAGCGCGGTCGGTCGCGCTCGAGGCCGGCTTGGACGAACCGCCCCGGCGCCAGCGTGGCACGATACAGAGTGGTGGTGCAGCGACCGGAACCGCAGGCAGCGGCGCTGCTACACAACTGCCCTTGCTGTTCTCCGCCGACGCAGACGAACTGATCCTGGCTGTAGATCACGTCGATCCGCTGGGTGTCGGGATCGAAGGGTATGCCCGGGGCGAGGGGAAACTCGCCTCGGCTGCTCCACTTCGAGAAATGGTTCGGCAAGCGGTCGGTAGGGACTTTGACACGCTGCTTGCGGAAGCGCAGCGAGCGCACGAAGGTCGGCGTCAGGCGCGGCCCGATGACGGTCTGACACTCGACGGGCAGCGGAATCACTTCTTCGCTGATCTCGCAGCTGTTGCTGCAGCCGTCATCGCCGACCGGGTTGCCGTCGTCGCATTGCTCAGCGCCGTCGTCGCCATCGATGCGGCTGTTGCCGCAGCATCCTTCGCCGGCCGGGCAATCGCCCGCCTCGGAACAGGTAGCACCGCTGCCGGTGCAGCGGCCCTGGATGCGGCAGTCGGCGGAGCACAGGCTGCCCTCGATGCCATTGGCCCCGCCGGCACTGGCATCGCCGAGGTCGCAGGTTTCATAGGGCGGCTCGGCGATGAAATTGCCGCAACCGCACTCGGAATCGGCGCGGCCGGCGCATTCGTCGCAGGCATCGCCGATACCATCACCATCCGCGTCGGGCTGCAGACAGACCAAGCCGTCGGCGCAATCGCTGTCGCTATTGCACATTGCGGCGCCGTCGTTGCAACGACCGCCGTTGGCAGCCTCGATGCAGTTGTCGATCGGGTCGGGAATCCCGTCGCTATCGCCGTCTCCGAGAACCGCCACGGCCGCGATCGTCTCTGCCGGCATCACCCGCGAGCCGTCGAACGCCAACGCCGTCGGAGCAACGGTCACCGGATTCGCATAGATCAAGCAGGAAGCGCCGCTGTCGCAGTCGCCATCGCTCAGGCACGGGCGGTCGAGGGTGCCGCTGCATAAGCCGCGCGGCCCCGGCAGTCCGCGCTGCAGCAGCAGGTCGCGGCTCGGCTGGTGCTTCGGTAGGGTGTCGGTGTTGCCGGCGAGGAAGTAGAGGTTGGTGGCGAAGCTCGTACGATCGAAGGCATCGATTGCGAACGCCGGCGTGCCGCCGACCGTCCATGCACCATCGGCTTCGAGGCCCGGCGGCGCCGGATACGGTGTGATGTTGACGTTGCTGGCATCATAGAACAGAGCATGCTCGCACGCTTCGATGGCACCGCCTTCGGACAGGCCGATCGGCCGGCAGCGGACGATGTCTTCGATTTCGAGCTCGATGCCGGCGAGCACCCCGGCGGAGACCGGGCTGAACAATAGATCGCACTCGGTCGGACGGATCATCTGATCGCCGTTGACGTCGCGGCACGATTCACTCAGCACGTCGAGCGCTTCGATCAGACGGCCGCCGCTGTTGCGCTCGACCGCACCGCCATCGAAGAACAGGTCCCACTCTCCGTCGCGATACGGCAGCCGCATCGCCGTGGAATTTCCCTGCCCGTCCTTCGGCATGAAACGCACCAGATCCTTGTGATTGACGCCGGCGATGTCAGGAACCGAGTTGTCCGCGGCGGCGCGCAATACCAAGCTGCCGTCCGGGAGAACGTCGAGAGCGCGGATGCCGGCATCGAGGCCCGCGGCACCGCCATCGAAGAACAGCGACCACTGGCAGCCGTCGATCAGCTCCCCCGTGCCCGCCGGAACGCACATCGCGATGTCGTTGTTCTGCACCTCGATGCAGCCCGGGCAGTCGAGGTCATTGCCGCAGGCGGTGGCGCCGTCGGAGCGGCACAGGCGATCGACACAAGCTTCGCCGGCATCGCACAGCACCGCCCGCGACAGCGGACTGATCAGCACCACCGGCGCAGCTGCCGAGGGCTTAACGGAGCCGAGCACGACAACGGCGAGCAAAGCCACGGCGGTCCGCAGAAACGGCAATCGAGTCATCGCATCTCCTTTCGCTGAGGGGGGCGGAGCCGCCCCGACAGACTCAGGATATGCGGTGGTCAATTCGTTTTACAATAAACCTTGTTCAACAAATTCAAAATGGTTGTAGCGCGCGCTCTCCGAGCGCCACCGCGGCGCAAGCAGTGGCAGCGCCGCGCGCCGGTAGACCAAGTGCGCTCGGAGAGCGTACGCAGTCGGTTGAGCTGGTGCGCTCGGAGAGCGTACGCTACAGCAGATCGACAACTCATTCGCAGCTGGCTGGAGCGAGCAGGCACTGGCCGTTGGCGCAGTGGGCCTCGGGACACGCCGACTGTCCGTCCTCGCACGGCCGGCAGGGAGCGAAGATGCCAGCGCAGTCGGCGTCGCCGGAGCACTGCGGCGGGGCTTGTTCGCGCGGTACGCAGACCCCGCCGCAGTCGGCGCCGCCGGCATTGGGATCGCAGTCGTCGGCGGGATCGTCGATGCACTCGAAGCCGTCGCGGCAGGGGATGCCGGCGATGCCGCCGCAGAAGTCGCGCTCGCGACAACTGTCGATCACCACCTCACAGACGCCATTGCGGCATTGCCCACGCGGGCAAGCGTGACTGCCGTCGTTGCACGCGGTGCACGGCGCGAGCACGTGCGGGCACTCCTCGTCGGACCGACATTGCGCCTGCTGATCGGGCACACAGATGCCGGCACAGTCGGTGCCGTTGGCGTCCGGCTCGCAGCCGTCCATCGGCTCGTCACCGCAATGCCAACCCGCCGGACAGGTCGCACCGAAGCTACCACCGCAGCGACGCGGCTGATCCTCTGCCGGGACACAGCGGCTCGGGCAGAAGCGGTTGCCGCCGATCTGCTCGCAATGCTCCTCGTAGACCTTGCAGACTTGTTCGGGAGCGCACAGCGACGGATCCTGATCGCAGCCGATCGGCGCCGGGCAAGACGGATAGGCGACGGCGCAACGACCGTCGTGGCAATGGCTCTCCGCACACAGCTCGGTGCCGTCGGGACAGGTGCTACAGGGAATCGGTAGCGTCGGGCAGTCTTGGTCGCTTTGACAAGCAGGCTCGATCAGCGGACGGCAATGCCCGATGCAGTCGGCGCCGCCTTGCGACGGGTCGCACTCGTCGTTGGGATCGTCGACACACTCTTCCCCCTGCGCACAGGCTACTCCTGCAAAA
>DASPMH010000375.1:0-2105 GCA_035627175.1 Terriglobales bacterium
GCGCCAGCGCGGCGAAGATCAGATCGATCAACTCTTCGATGCCGGTGTCGCTGAAGCGGTCGAGACCGCTGCTGTTGAGCACGCGCGTCACCGCCTCGCTCAGCGGATCGAGCGGCAGGCCGAGGATGGTGCCGCCGTCGAACGGCGAGAACGCCAAGGTGCGGTAGACGAAGCCGGAGGCGACATCCGCTTCGACCAGCAGCAGCGAGCTGAGCACGCTCGCGTCGCGCACCGCGAGATCGAAGCCGCCGCTGGCGTTGATGACGCCGGAGCGGAGCAGGCGCCTCGCCGTCGAGTCGAAGAGACAGCGCGAGCGATCGAGGCACTGCAGCAGGCGGACACTGGTGCCCGGAGCACACGGTATCAGGCCGGTCGGGCCGGGCCGCCGGCAGATGCCGGCGAAGTTGAGATTGAAGCAGCCCTGCAGGGCGGAGTTGACGCCCTTGAGGATCTCGTCGACGCTGACCTGATCATCGTCGTTGCGATCGAAGATCGGGCAGAGGCCGACCGCCTGTTCGCCGAGGCCGATGCTGACGCCGCGCAGCAGCTCATCGACGGTGACCTCGAGGTTGCCGTCGCAATCGCCGATGCAAACCTGCGCCGCCGCGGGCCGAACGAAGCTCGCCAAGGCGAGCACAGCCAAGACGCCGAACATCGCTCGCGTGACGCAGCTCACGCTCGTTCGAATTGATTCCATTTCCACCTCCCTGCTCCCGGGTATTGCTTCGAGTTCGGAGCACACCGCAACGTGACCCTTCGTGGTTGCAGCCAGGGGGTGTTCACTGTGCGAGCGCAACAAGCGGACGCCACTATCAAAGAATCCAGCCCAGCCAAAGCTGCAAAATGCCTCCGTCAGCTATCCCCCCTCTGCCAAAGGGGCAGCGTCGCCATAGCGCATCACTTGAAAGAAGAATCGTGATCTTGCAGAAACCCCGCACCGCCCGCCGTCCTCGACGGCGCATTTCTGTTCAGGGGGGCTTCTTGCAACCGCCGACTCAACGACGAGCGCCGCATGTTCCAGCGGCAGGCTACACGATCCTGTTCCTCCCACTGCTTCACAGCACCCTGTCGAGGGCATCGCGAGCAGCCGCAGCCTTCGGTCGCATCGCGCTCGTGGTGCTGCTGTTGTCTACCTCGCTGCGTGATGCTTCCGCCGGCGAATGCTCGCTGCCGGCGACCGGCGACGACTGCGATGGCAATGGCGTTCTCGACCGTTGTGAAGTGCCGCGGGTGGACTTCAGCGGCAACCTGAGAACGTTGCCAATGAGCAGCCCCGAGAACACCGCGCTCGGAGACTTCGACGGCGACGGCAAGCTCGACATTGCTGTCGGTTCGCCGACGGAGCGCCTCGTCACCATCTTCCATCAGCGGCCCGGTCGTACCTTCGCTCCCGGCCTCGTCGTCCCCGGAACGAACCATGCCCGCTGGATCGTTGCGGCCGACTTCGACCGCGATGGCGACACCGACCTGCTTACCTATGGTGGCTTCCAACCGGCTGCGCTGACGATCTTTCGCAACCAAGGCAACGGCGTATTTACGCCAACCGCGACATCGTTCGGCCGCGAGCTCAGTCGCGGCGTGCCGCTGGACCTGGATCGCGATGGCGACGCCGACGTGCTCGCCCTCGGCTACGGTATCCATCAGGGCGTCTACAGTTTTCTAAATGATGGGACCGGCAAGCTCCATTTTCACAAATCCTCGTCACTCGATTCGCCGTATCCGGACGACTTCGGAACCGCCGACCTCGACAAAGATGGCGATACCGATGCGGTGCTGACGGACTACCGCACCGCGATGCTCCTTCGCACCGATGGCAAGGGGCACGTCGAGGTCGAAGCGTTGAGCGTCACCGCCAGTTCGTCCCGGAGGCTGGCTCTCGCCGACCTCGATGCCGATCTCGACGTCGATCTGGTCGTTAGCCTCCCCACTGCGAACGCCGTTGAAGTCTATCGCAACCCCGGCGACGGCAAATTCGGCGCGAGCGAACACCTGACCTATCCATCGCTGTTCGAGGCCTCTCCTCTCACCAGCGTCAATCTCGATACCGATCGCGCCGACGAGGTGTTGCTGTTCACTCGCGGCAACGTGCGCGTGCTCGAACAAAA
>DASPMH010000376.1:0-3039 GCA_035627175.1 Terriglobales bacterium
CTGCCGGCCGCGAACGTCATCGGCCAAGAGACTGGCGATAACCGGCCGGTTGAACTCGGCGTTGGTGACGACGCAATCGGCGTTTCGTAGCCGTTCGCGCAAGCCGATCTGCGAGGTGTCGCGATGCAGGTCCGAGGCTCGGGCCTGGACGGTGTAGGGAATGTCGATCAATCGTGCTGCCATCATCGCGATAGCGGCATCGGCCTTGGCCCAAGGGACATGCACGTGGGTGATGCCGCGATCCTGCAGCAGCCCCGCCAGATAGACGGCACGGTCGAAGAGCTCGCGATCGTGAATCGGCTTGCTATGGGGTCGGTGCGAGCGCACCGCATTGTAGAGGAACAGATTGGCGACGGTCAGCGGCCGCCGGCGCAGAAAGCGGCGGCGGTAGCCCCGCAGGCGCTGCGGGTCGATCGGGTCGATGTAGGTCGTCGTCGCGATGCGGCGCCGAGCTTCGGGGCCGAGGTTCTCCGGATCGGGCGGGCGGTGGGCGAAGACTTCGACCGCGATTGCAATGCGCTCGAGGGCACCGATCTCGCGCACGATGAAGGTCTCACTCGGCACCGGAAAGGCATGGTAGTAGTAGCCGATGCGCAACGGCGCCAGCGCGCCGGCGCGCCGGCGCCGGGCGCCGATCGGCCACCACGACAACCATCGATGAGCAAAGCGATAGAGCATAGGGAGTCGCCGCACCCGCAGCTGACCAGGACCAGCGGGCAAGCGACGCGCATATAGTCGAATGCCTGCCGCAGACCAAGCGGCAACCCGATCGGCATCTTCTTTTGCCGGTTGCTAGCCGCGGTCGGCTATGCAAGATGCGGCGCCGAACCAGGTTTTCCCGTGCCGAGCTTGCGCATCATTTACGATATCGACGGGTGGGCCTATCACCGCAACGCGCTCGGCCTGCAGAAATACGCTCCGGCGGACTTCGCCGTCTCGCTCGCCGCCGCCCAGGCCGACCGCAGTCAGCTTGCTGCGGCGCTCGGAGAGGAAGAACCGGACATCGTCTATCTGATGGTCGCGGGCTGGCTCCGGCCGCTGCGCGCACTGCTGGCGGAGCGAGGTTGGCAATCCCCGGTGGTTGCCTGTTGGAGTGTCGGCCTGCCGCTGCGGATGGCGCTGTTCCAGCGCCTGTACGATCTCACCGACGGCTGGATCTTGAGCAGCCACGACTACTGGGAAGGCATCGGCCGAGCGCCGCGCACGACAGCGATCCCGTTCGGGGTCGACCGCGAGGTCTTTCGAGTGAAGCGCCCGCTTGCCGAACGCACCCAGAGGGTATTGTGGGTCGGCTCCGAGTATTTCCGTCGCTTGAAAGGCTACGACCGGTTGATCCTGCCGCTCGCGTCGCGCTTGCGCCCGCACCGGATCGAGCTCGATGCCCGCCTGGTCGATTCGTACGGCGAGCAGCGGCGCAGCGCCGAAGAGATGGCGGATTGGTACAACACCGGTACCGTCCTCGTCTGCGCCAGCGAAGCCGAAGGAACGCCGAATCCCGCGCTGGAGGCGGCGGCCTGCGGCTGTACCGTCGTCTCGACCGCGGTCGGCAACATGCCCCAGCTGATCGTCAATGGCAGCAACGGCTATCTCGTCGAGCGAGACTTGGACGCGCTCGCCACAGCCGTCGTGCGTGCCTGCGAGGAGTACCGAGGTCTCGCCGAGCGGATGCAGAGCGACCTCGACGCCTGGGACTGGCGCCAGCGCAGCATCGAGTTCTACCAGTTCTTCCGCGACAGCCTGGGCGCGCCCCGGGCGCCGGTCAGGCTCGATCTGCGGGATCAGGTCACCGCCTTCGTCACCACCGTCGGCGCACCGACGTTCGACACCTGTATCCGGCGACTTGCCGATCAGGACAGTCTCTTCGAGTTGGAAGTGATCGACCATGTCGCGCCGATGAGCGCGGCGTTTCAGCGCATGCTCGACCATTGTCGCACGCCCTTCTTCGTTCAGGTCGATGAGGACATGCTGCTCTACCCGGCAGCGATCCGCACCTTGCACCAGCAGATCACCACCGCCGAGCCGGACGTCGCCATGTACTGCGCCGATCTCTACGACGTACACCTGCGCCGCTGTATCCAAGGGGTGAAGATCTTCCGTCACGACGTCGTCCGCGACTACCCTTTCGAGGGCATCGATTCGTTCGAGGTCGGGCAGCTGCGACGGATGGCCGAAGCGGGTTGGCGCTACGTCGCCAGCGCCACCAGCGGCTCGAGCCCGCAGCCAGGGCGCACCTTGGGTTTGCACGGCGTCGAGTGGACCAACACCTCGATCTACGAGCGCTACTTGACGTTGATGCGGCGGCGTTTCACTCGCCCGCGCAACATGGCGTGGCTCGACGAGTACCCGATGATCTTCCTGCGCCGCTTTCTCGATGAGCCTAGCGAGGAGAACTTCTTCGCGGTGCAGGGAGCGATCGCCGGCGCGCTCGCCGCCCGCGAAGGCGAAGGCGCGGCCAAGGATTTCCGCCAGTACGATCAACTCCCAGGCTTCGCCGAGCTCGCCACGTTCCTCGAGCGCTTCTCGGTCTCGAGCAAATGAGATCTTGCCTACTGCCTCGCGGGCAGCGCCGTGATGACCAAGCAGCGTCGCCGAAGAGTTTCTCTCCGCGAGAGATTCTTCCTCCTACTGCCTCGGCAGCAGCGCCGTGATGACTAAGCAGCGCCGCCGAAGAGTTTCTCGCGGAGCACGCGGTGCTCGCTGAGATCGGAGAAGAACTAAGATCAGAAACAAGATCAGAATCTTCTTCTGATCTCCGCGGGCTCTGCGTGCTCCGCGAGAGATTCTTCCTCCTACTGCCTCGCAGGCAGCGCCGCGATGAACACGCAGCGCCGCCGAAGAGTTTCTCGCGGAGCACGCGGTGCTCGCTGAGATCGGAGAAGAATGGGAATCTAAAAATGAATTTAGAAATCTTCTTCTGATCTCCGCGGGCTCTGCGTGCTCCGCGAGAGATTCTTCCTCCTACTGCCTCGCAGGCAGCGTCGCGATGAACACGCAGCGCCGCCGAAGAGTTTCTCGCGGAGCACGCGGTGCTCGCTGAGA
>DASPMH010000377.1:0-3574 GCA_035627175.1 Terriglobales bacterium
TTGATGGTCTCGTCCGCCGACGAGCCCTTCAGCGAATACGGCCTGGTAGCCGAATCGATTGCCATTCCTGCCGACCGCTCGTGGGTCAGCTTTCGATTGCGTTCGGCGGCGCGCTTCCACGACGGCAAGGCGGTGACACCAGAAGACGTCATCTGGACCTTCGACACGCTGCGCAGCAAGGGGGCGCCGCTCTATCGCGCCTACTACGCCAGCGTCGAGAAGGCCGTGAAGCTCGACGGCCGCACCGTCAAGTTCCTCTTCAAACCCGGAGAGAACCGCGAGCTTCCCCTGATCCTTGGCCAACTGCCGGTGCTGCCCAAGCACTACTGGGCCGACAAGGATTTCGAAGCGACGACGCTGACCCCGCCTTTGGGCAGTGGTCCCTACAAGATCGCCAGCTTCGAGGCGGGCCGCAGCGTTACCTACGAACGGGTGAAGGACTACTGGGCGAAGGATCTGCCGGTGATGGTCGGCCGCGATAACTTCGACGTCATCCGCTACGACTACTACCGCGACGACACCGTAGCCCTCGAAGCCTTCAAAGCGGGCGAGTTCGACTTCCGCGCCGAGAACTCGGCAAAGCACTGGGCTACCGGCTACGACACTCCGGCGGTGCAGAGTGGCCAGCTGATCAAGCGCGAGGTGCCGAACAACCGTCCCGCCGGCATGCAGGCCTACGCGTACAATCTGCGCCGGCCGCTGTTCCAGGATGCGCTCGTCCGTGCGGCGCTCGCCTACGCTTTCGATTTCGAGTGGTCGAACAAGACGCTCTTCTACGGCCAGTACCGCCGCACCCGCAGTTACTTCCAGAACTCCGAGCTCGCGGCGACTGGGCTGCCTGGTCCCGCCGAGCTCGAGATTCTCGAGCCCTACCGCAGCCGTATCCCGCCAGAAGTGTTCACCAAAGAGTACAACCCACCGACCACCGAGGGTGGCACCGCCTTCCGCGACAACCTGCGCACCGCCTCGGAGCTACTCGCGCGCGCTGGCTGGAAGATCGACAAGAACACTCGCAAGCTGACCCACGAGAAGACCGGCCAGGTCTTCTCCTTCGAGATTCTGCTGAGCCAGCCGCTGTTCGAACGGATCACCCTGCCCTTCGCCAAAAACCTCGAGCGGCTCGGCATCGAGGCGCGAGTGCGCACCGTCGACACGGCGCAGTATCAGGAGAAGGTCGACTCGCACGAGTTCGACGTCGTGGTGGAGAGTTTTCTCCAGTCCCTCTCACCTGGCAACGAGCAACGCGAATACTGGGGATCGAAGAACGCAGATTTGCGCCGCAGCCAGAACAGCATCGGCATCAAGAACGAAGCGATCGACGCGGTGATCGAGCAGCTGATTGCAGCTCCCGACCGCGCCGCCTTGGTCGCACGCACCAAGGCACTCGACCGGCTGCTGCAGTGGGGCTTCTATGTGATTCCGCAGTGGCACATCCCCTTCGACCGCATCGCTTTCTGGGACAAATTCGGCCAGCCGGAGATAACCCCGGTGCAAGGCTTCCAGTTCGACACCTGGTGGCTGAGAGACGGCGCAGCCACGAAGTGAAACGCCGGGCCATGCTGAAGCTTCGTTCTCACCGCAGCGAGCGCAGAGGTTCGCTGAGGGCCGCGTCCTCAGCGGTGAAAAACTAAGCCGCGCACAACCACATGGGCGCCTATCTACTTCGCCGGTTGCTGCTGTTGGTGCCAACGTTGCTCGGCATCATGGTGATCAACTTCGTCATCATCAACGCCGCGCCGGGTGGGCCGATCGAGCAAGTGCTGGCGCGGCTGCGCGGCACCGCGGTCGACGCGACGGCGCGATTCTCCGGCGGCGGCGGAGAGGTTTCCGGCGGCGAAGCGGCACGGCGGCCGAGCTCGGCAACCGCCGCCAAGTACCGTGGCGCCGAGGGGCTCGATCCCAAGTTCATCGAGCAGCTCGAAAAGCAGTTCGGCTTCGACAAGCCGGCGCACATCCGCCTGATCGAGATGATCGGCAACTACCTGCGCTTCGACTTCGGCAACAGCTTCTTTCGCGACCGCTCGGTCGTCGAGCTGGTGCTCGATCGCCTGCCGGTGTCGATCTCGTTGGGATTGTGGACGACGCTGTTCGTCTACCTGATCTCGATTCCGCTCGGTATCGCCAAGGCGGTGCGCGATGGCTCGCGCTTCGACGTCTGGACTTCCGGCGTCGTCGTCGTCGGCAATGCCATACCGAGCTTTCTCTTCGCCATCCTGCTGATTGTGCTGTTCGCCGGCGGCCGCTACTTCAGCTGGTTTCCCCTGCGCGGGCTGTACTCCGACAACTGGGCCGCGCTGACCACGGTGCAGCAGGTGCTCGACTACTTCTGGCACCTGGCGCTGCCGGTGCTGTCGATGGTGATCGGCGGCTTCGCCGGGCTGACGCTGCTGACCAAGAACTCCTTTCTCGATCAGATCAACCAGCAGTACGTCGTCACCGCGCGGGCCAAGGGATTGTCGGAGCGGCGCGTGCTCTACGGCCACGTCTTTCGCAATGCGATGCTGATCGTCATCGCCGGCTTCCCCAGTGCCTTCGTCAGTATCCTCTTCACCAGCTCGCTGCTTACCGAGGTAATCTTCTCTCTCGACGGCCTCGGGCTGCTCGGCTTCGAGGCGGCGATCAACCGCGACTATCCGGTGATGTTCGGCACCCTGTACTTCTTCACCCTGCTCGGCCTGGTGATGAAGCTGATCGAAGATCTCACCTACGTCTTCGTCGATCCGCGCATCGACTTCGAGAGCCGCTGAGCCGATGAGCCCGATCAACCGGCGGCGGCTGGAGAATTTCCGCGCCAATCGGCGCGGCTGGTACTCCCTGTGGCTGTTCGGCGTGCTGTTCGTCGTCAGCCTCGCCGCCGACTTTCTCGCCAACGACCGGCCGTTGCTGCTCCGCTACAAGGGCAGCTTCTATCTGCCGATCATCGTCGCCTATCCGGAGACCGAGTTCGGCGGCTTTCTCGAGACCGAGGCGATGTACCGCGACCCTTTCGTGCGCGATGAGATCGCCGCCAACGGCTGGCTGATCTGGCCACCGATCCCCTATCGCTACGATACCTACATCGCCGAGCTGCCGACGGCGGCGCCGTCACCGCCGACTGTCGACAATTGGCTCGGCACCGACGATCAAGGTCGAGACGTCGTCGCGCGGCTGATCTACGGCTTCCGCATCTCGGTGCTCTTCGGCCTGACTCTGACCCTGATCAGCTCGCTGATCGGCGTGACCATGGGTGCGATTCAGGGCTATTTCGGCGGCTGGCTCGATCTGCTGCTGCAGCGTTTCATCGAGGTGTGGAACGGCCTGCCGGTGCTGTACATGCTGATCATCCTCTCGAGCGTGGTGGTGCCGACCTTCTGGTGGCTGCTCGGGCTGATGCTGCTGTTCAGTTGGACCACCTTGGTCGGCGTCGTCCGCGCCGAGCTGCTGCGAGCCCGTAACTTCGATTACGTCCGCGCTGCGCGCGCACTCGGAGTCGGCAACCGCGCCATCATCACCCGTCACCTGCTGCCCAACGCGACCGTGGCTACGCTGACCTTCCTGCCGTTCATCACCAGTGGCGCCGTGGTCACCTTGACCT
>DASPMH010000378.1:0-5033 GCA_035627175.1 Terriglobales bacterium
ACCGCCGCCGTCGTTTTGAGTCAGAATCCAGGAGAGCTGAACCAGTACGTGGGCGAAGGAGCTGCTCGCCAGAGCGCCGGCAGGGCGGCGCTTGAAAACCTTGTCCTGATCGGAGCCGGTAAATAGCTCGGCCTTGGGGAATGAGCTCAGGTAGCTGATGCCGTTCTTGTCGAACCAGTCGATCACCTCGTCGACCGTATGAACCGATTCGTGCGGGTGCTCGTACTGATCCGCCCACCAGGTGCGCAGCTTGAGGTCGTCCTTTTCGAGATTGACCAGCTGCTTCTCGATCGCCTTCTCCATCGCTTTCGGATCGAACTTCATCCGGATCCGCACCGCGCGGCGACGGACGTTGAGCATCAGCCGGCCGTAGGTGTTGTAGAGACCGACGACGACGTAGCCGCCCGGACGGCAGATCCGCACCATGTGCTGGAAGCCGCGATAGGGGTCGCTGGTGTGATGCAGCACTCCGTTGCAGAAAACGTAGTCGAAACTTTCGTCGGGTAGGCTGAGCTCGAGGATGTTCTCGCGTTGGAAGCGAACGTTTTGCAGGTTGAATTTGTCTCGGAGCGACGATGCCAGGTCGAGCGAGTGCTGGGAGTAGTCGACGCCCATCATCCGGCGCCCTTCCTTGAGACCTAGAAAGTTGACCAACTGCCCGGTACCGCAGCCGATGTCGATGACATCGCACTCGAAAGGAATCTCGCCGTCGAGCTTGTGTGCCCACCAGCTCGCCTGGCGATCGAGATCGGCTTTGGTCTTGTACTTGTTCAGGTCGAAGCCTGGGAAGGGAAACTGTTCGTAGAACTTGTTGACCTTCGTCAGGATCTCCCGGTGTTGCTCCACAACTTCCGGCATCAGTGCTCTCCTGGTGAATTTTTCGGTAGTTTCGGGCCGACGACCTCAGCGACGATGCGCGGCGATGATCCGGCGCAACGTCGAGCTGACATACTCGACATCCTTGTCGGTCATGGTCGTAAAGAACGGTAGCGACAGAATACGCTCCGCGGCGGAAGACGCCACAGGAAAATGCTCGGGGCGGTAGCCGAAGCGATCGCGATAGTACGAATGGAGGTGGAGCGGAATGAAGTGAACGCTCGTCCCGACGCCTTGCTGCTTGAGCAGCTCGATGATTTCATCCCGCCCGACGCTCAGCTTTTCATTGGCAAAACGGACGACGTAGAGGTGCCACGCCGACTCGTTCTCGGGCAGCTCCACCGGCAGCTCGAGCTCGGGGATATCGGCGAGCAGCTCGGTGTAGCGTGCTGCGATCTGCTGGCGGCGGCGGTGCATCTCACCGAGACGGCGCAGCTGCACCAGGCCCATCGCTGCGCCGGTGTCGGTCATGTTGTACTTGAAGCCGGGACGGGAGACGTCGTAGCGCCACGACCCGCCGGCGCTGTAACGCTTCCAGGCGTCGCGACTCATGCCGTGCAAGCGCCAGGCGCGGACCTCCTCGGCGATCTTGTCGTCGTTGGTGGTCAGCATGCCGCCTTCGCCGGTGGTCAGATTCTTGGTGGCGTAGAAGCTGAAAGCGGTCATCTCGCTCAACCCGCCGATGCGGCGGCCGCGATAATTGGTCGGAATGGCATGCGCCGCATCTTCCAACACCACCAGGTTGTGCTGGCGTGCGAGCGCGTGAATATCATCGAGCGCCACGGCGTGGCCGGCGAAGTGCACGGGCACGATGGCGCGGGTGCGCGGCGTGATCTTGCGGGCGATGTCGGCGGGGTCGAGATTGAGCGTATCCGCCGTGACATCGGCCAACACCGGCCGGCCGCCGGCATGGATGATAGTGGCGCCGGTGGCAGCGAAGGTGAGCGTCGTGGTGATGACCTCGTCCTCCGGCTGCAGGTGCAGCGTCATCAAGCCGAGATGCAGCGCCGCGGTGCAGGAGCTGACTGCGAGCGCGTGACGAGCGCCGACGTATTCGGCGAAGACCCGCTCGAGCTCGACAGTCCGCGGGCCGACGCTCAGCCATCCCGAGCGGATCGCATCGACGACGGCGGCGATCTCCTCCTCACCGATATCAGGGCGATAGAAAGGCACTTGGTGTTGGGGCTCGCTGGGTGGCGCGAGCCGTTCGCTGGTCATGCGGGTGGGCCTCCTGGTGGTTCGTTCTGAATTTGGTCGATCAAGGCTTGGTCGCGAAGACATTCCTCGACCGCCTCGGCGACGACCGCGTGGCCGAGGTCGTTCGGATGGGCGCTGATGCGATGGAAAATCTGCTCTGTGGTCGCGGCATGTTGGCGCAGTGCCGGTCGCAAATCGCAGCAATGCAGCCCTTGCTGGCGACAGTAGTCGGCGACCAGCTCGATCGGCCGATCGATGATCGGCGCGATGTCGGCCGGCGCCATCGGTTTGACCCGTTGCCAGTAGGCTTGTTCCTTGGTGGGGAACAGTACCGCCATCATCTCGGCGCCTTGGGAGCGGGCGGTGTTGCGCAGCTGCTGCAAACTCAGTTGCGTCAGCGGCCAACCCGCGTGCCGCTCGCCGTTGCGGACCACGCTCAAAAACCAGGTGTCGAGCCGGAAGACCAGATCGAGGCCATCCTGGTTGTAGCTGTAGATCAGCCGGTGCAAGCCGCGCGAGCTGCCGTCGATCAGCCGGAAGATCATCGAATTCCGCCCGAGCCATTGCACCCACGGCGTCCGGCCACGTTGGAAGGCGAGCCATTCCCAAAAATTGTCGTCGCCGGTGCGCGACCATCGTTCGAAGGTCGCGTTGTCGCGGAAATCGTTGGGATGAACCTCGACCAGCACCAGCTTGCCGCCGAAGTGGCTGCCGTAGCGCGCGAGCGTGCGCGCCGCAGCGAGCGTCGAGTAGCCGTTGGCAGCGAGGGTCACCGCCGAGCTGTTGAGAGAGTCCGCCAGGCGGCGCACCCAGCAGGCCTCGGCGGGCACATCGTCGCAGACGGTGAACGAGCCGCCGACCGCGACCATGCGAAAGGGCGGTTGGTTACCCAGATCGCGAAAGCCGATGCCGTCGAGGCCGTAGCTATTGGTGCGGAACGGGATGCGGCGGCCTTCCGAGGGAAAATCGATGTCGAGCCCCGGCTTGAGCTTATAGCCGAGGTACGGGTCTCCGGTCATCATTTGCGTCCACGCCGAGCGCGCCCCGTAGACGCGATCGAGCAGCCGCAGCTGTGGCACGATGCTGCGCGGCACTACGCGAAGGCCGATCTCACCCGCCGCGATCGCCGCTAGCACGGCGATCGCCAACCATCGCAGCAGGCTACCAACCTTCATTGGCGCCCGATCACCGCCGGTCCAAACCTGCGACGGTGCCCTCTTCGGTAGCCTTCAATGCGGGAAGGATTCCGGCCTCGTTCAGGCACCGCTCTACCTCATACGAGCCGATGCGATTGCCCTCGTCGTTCCAATGCTGATTGATGCGGTGGTAGAGCTGTTTGCCCTGGCGCGCCAGGGTGCGCAGCTGCTCGTTCATGACGCAGCACTTGATGCCGTTCTGTTGGCAGAAGCGCTGCACGGTCTCGACCGGCAGGTCGACGTTCATGTTGGGATTGTCAGCGAATTGCTTCGCCTTGTCCCAGTAGATCTGCTCCTTGGTGGGAAACAGTAGCGCCATGAATTCGGCGTTCTGGCTGCGCGCCATCTGCTGCATGCGCAGCATCGACTCCTTCATCAGCTTGAAACCCTTGTGATCCTCGGTGTCGTGCAGCACCCGCAGCCACCACTGATCGAAGCGAAAGACGAAGTCGAAGTTGTCGTCCTTGTAGGCATGGATCGGCCGGCCGCGAGTACGGAAGAAGCCGTCGATCATACGGTACAGCATCGAGTAGTTCGCCAAGGTGCGGCTGAAGGGATTGCGACCGTGGCGTGCGCCGAGCCAGACCCACAGGTTGTCGGTGCCGCTCTTGCTCCAGTCGTGAAAGTTGACGTTGTCTTTGAAGTCGTTGGGATGAATGCCGAGCAACACCAGCCGCGGCTTGAACTTCATGCCGTAGCGCTCGAGCACTCGCTCCTCGGCGAGCGTCGAGTACCCGTTGACGCCGAGGGTGCCGAAAGACAGGCCGGTGCGATCATTGAGATGCTTGATCCAGCAGTGCTCGGCGGCGACGTCGTCGCACAGCGAAAATGAATCGCCGACCACGACCGCATCGAACGGCGGGCGCGTGCCGATATCGCGAAATCCGATGTTGCCGAAGTCGTAATCGATCGTCTTGTAGCGGATCTGCCGGCCCTCCGACGGGAACATCAGATCGACGTTCGGCTTGAGCTTGTAGCCGAGATAGTCGTCGCCGGTCATCATCTCTTGCCACATCCCACGCGCGTCATAGACGCGGTCGAGCAGGCGAAACTCGTGGGGCAGCCAACTGCGCGGCAAGCTCCACAAGACGAGCTCGAAGAGGACTATGCCGACGAAGGTGCTGACGAACAGGGCGAACAGCCGGCGGGCGAGCTTGGGCATGCTAATTATGGAACCTCACTTGTCGGTAGCGGCGGGACCATCCCCGGCGGCCGGCGCCGTGACGCCCGCGGAGGCGTTCAACGTGGTAGTGGCGCCGATCACGGCATTGTCCTGCAGACACTGACGCACCGCAGCCGCGCCGATCTCGTTGCCGCGTTGATTCCAGTGCCCGCTGACGCGCAGGTAGACCTGCTCGCCGCGTCGTGCCGCGTCTTGCAGCGCGGCGGTAGTACTGCAGCAGAGAATGCCTTCCTGGCGGCAGAATTCCTCCACCACCGTGTAGGGGCGGTCGACGCTCAGCTTCTCGTGATTCGGCAGCGCGGTGCGCACCGTGTCGAAATAAACCTCTTCCTTGGTCGGGATCAGAACGACGACGAGCTTGCCCTGGAACTGCTGTGCGGTGGCGCGCATGTCGAGCAAAGCCTTGCGCATCAGCTCCCAACCGTGGGCGCGATGCTGCAAACGCTCCTCGGTCATCGGCTCCAACCACCACGGCTGGAACACCAGGTCCAAGCCGTCGCGCTTGTACTGGTAGATATGCCGGCCACGGGTGCGGGTGGCGCTGTCGACGAGACGAACGATCTTCGACTTGTCGGTCAGCC
>DASPMH010000379.1:0-5879 GCA_035627175.1 Terriglobales bacterium
AGGGATCTGATGCTCGTAGAAGATTCCGAACTGCATGGGGCGACCTCCGTGGCAGGCTCATTTCAGGTTGTCGCGATTGGGTCCAGGCCGCGGCGTATCGATCCGGAGCTGGCTACGCCGAGCGCCTGCGGATCGCCTGTCGGCTCGGAGAGCCGACGCTACAGCCCTGGGGATCGGCCAAGTGCGCTCGGAGAGCGCACGCTCAGGCCCTCAAGCCCTCACGCCCTCCCGTTGAGCCGGGACCGTTCAACCTTTAGGATGCGCCGAATGATCGAGGCGAATCAGCTCACCAAGCGCTTCGGCTCGTTCACCGCGATCCGGGACGTCTCCTTTACGGTACAGCCTGGCGAGATCGTCGGTTTTCTCGGTCCGAACGGCGCCGGCAAGAGCACCACCATGCGAATCCTGAGCGGCGTCTTCCCGCCGAGCAGCGGCCGAGCCGTGGTCGCCGGGCACGATGTCGTCGCCGAGCCGCTCGCGGCTCGGCGCCAGGTCGGCTACTTTCCCGAGCGGGTCGCCATCTACTTCGATCTGACGGTGCGCGAGTACCTCGATTATGTCGCGCAGATGAAGGAGCTGACCGGCGCCGCCCGCCGCAGCGCAATCGGTGCCGCGCTGGAGAGCGCCGGCGTCACCCACGTCGCCCATCGTCTGATCGGCACCTTGTCGAAGGGTTATCGGCAGCGGGTCGGTATCGCCCAGGCGCTGCTCGGCATGCCGCGGGTGCTGATCCTCGACGAGCCGACCTCCGGCCTCGATCCTGAGCAGGTCGCCGAGATCCGCGAGCTGATCACCAGCTTCCGCGGCCGCTCGACGGTAATCTTGTCGACCCACATTCTTCCCGAGGTCGAAGCTACCTGCGATCGGGTGATCATCATCAACAAAGGCGAAGTGCTCGCCGTCGATACGCCGCAGAATCTCAACTACCGCCTGCGCCAGAGCAGCGAGATCTTCCTCGATGTCGTCGGGCCGGCCGAAACGGTGATGGCCAAGCTGCGCGGGCTCGAGGGAGTGCTCGAGGTGAGCCAGCCGCCGCGTACCGGTTCTCCCAATCACATCGTCGTCCGCACCGACCCCGAGCGCGATCTGCGCGCAGTGCTGGCGGCGACGATCACCCGATCCGGCTGGGATCTGCGCGAGCTGCGACCGGTCCGTCTCACTCTCGAGGATATTTTCTTGACGGTAATCTCCGAAACCGATTCCCGCCGCATCGCCGGCGAGACCACCGCCGAGCCGCGATGATCCTGCTCGCATGAAGTTTCTGGTCGTCTGCCGGCGCGAGCTGCGCTCGTACTTCACCTCCTATGTCGCCTACGTGTTGCTGGCGATCTTTCTGCTGCTCAGCGGCTACTTCTTCTACAGCGATCTGGTCTTCTTCCTGTTGCTGAGCGGTTACGTGCTGCCGACCGGGTTGTGGCAGTACATCTTTCTCGACATGCGCCTGTGCGCGCTGATCGTCTTGCCCTTGCTGACGATGCGGCAGTTCGCCGAGGAGAAGAAGCTCGGCACGATCGAGCTGCTGTGGACCTATCCGATCCGCGACGGCGAGATCGTCGCCGGTAAGTTTCTCGCCGCCTGGATCTTCTATCTGCTGATGATCGCACTGACGGCGGTCAACCCGATTCTCTTCTACGCCTATCATCCGTTCGACATCGCACCGCTGCTGTCGGCCTATCTCGGCATGATCTTGCTCGGCACCGCCTTCATCGCCTGCGGCTTGTTCATCTCGTCGCTGACTGAGAATCAGGTGCTGGCGGCGATGGGGACCTACGGCGTGCTGATCTTCTTCTGGTTCGTCACCTGGAACGAGGAAGCGGGCAACAAGTGGGTGATCGGTGCGCTGCTCAAGCTGTCGCTGTTCGATCGCTTCTTCAACTTCTCGCGCGGCGTGATCGACACCAAGGACATCTTCTTCTTCGCCCTCTTCACCCTGCTCTTCCTGTTCCTGACCTTGCAGGCGTTGAACGCGCGCAAGTGGCGCGGGGTCAGCTGAGCAATGGCGCGTCCGGCATGGCAGGGGCTCACCCTGATCCTTCAGGTCGTCCTCGGCGTGGTGCTGTTCGCCATGCTGGTAGTATTCGCCGACCGCCGCAATGTCCGGCTCGACCTGACGCCGACGCAAGCGTTCACCCTCTCCGGTGAGGCGCGCAGCGTGGTCGAAAACCTGCGCCAACCGGTGACCATCGTCGGCTTCTACAACAGTCAGCAACAAGGAGTGTACCGCCAATTCGAAGACCTGCTGCAACTGTTCAGCGAGGCCTCACCGATGGTGAAGTACCGCTTGGTCGATCTCGACCGCTCGCCGCGCGAGGCAGCGCGTTACAACGTCGGCAGCTATAACTCCGGCGTGGTCGAGATCGGCGACAAGTTCCGCGCGGTGCGCAGCATCGATCAGGAAAGTATTATCGATGCGATCTTGCGGCTGACGCGCACCAAGGCGCGGACGCTGTGTTTCATCACCTCTCACGGCGAGAAGACGCCTGAAAGTGCGGACGAGCGCCAAGGCTACAGCATGGTCGCCAAGGCGTTGGAGAAAGAAAACTTCGAGGTACGCACCCTCGGCCTGGTGCCGCCGCCGCAAGGGGAAGAGAACTGCACGGTCGTCATCCTCGCCGGCCCGAAGAGCGAGCTGTTGCCGGGCGAGGTCGAGAATCTGATGTCACGGCTCGCCGCCGGCGGCGCGACGATGGTGATGGTCGAGCCGTGGGCGCCGCCGTCGATGGTGCGGTTCCTCGAGCGCGCCGGCGTTCGCTTGTTCGATGATCTGATCATCGACGACCGCAATCGCTTCTATGGCACCGACGCATTCATGCCGACGGTGCCGGTGTTCGATCAGCAGATCTTCGGCGACAACTTGCAGAATGCCGCGGTGTTTCCGGTGGCGCGGACGGTACATCCCGGCGACACCAGCGAGCTGCCGTCGACGACGTTGCTGCTGGCGCTGACCAGCGACGAGAGCTGGGCGCGGCTGGGAGACACGCAGCTGCCGGAGGGCGATGTGCAGTTTCGCTCGGAGGTCGACAAGCGTGGCCCCTTACCCGCGGCGGTGATCGTGCGCGGCAAGCGCGATCCCGACGCTCCCGAGGACGCGCCTCCGGTCGCCGACATCGGGCCGTTGATGGTGTTCGGCGATTCCGACTTCGCGGCAAACAACTATCTCAACCTGCTCGGCAATCGCGATTTGTTCATGAGCAGCATCGCGGTGCTCGCCGAGGATCGCGAGCTGGTCGGCATGCGCCGAGCTCGCAATCCCGAGCATTACTCGCCGCTGTATCTGACCGACGAGCAGACCAGGAGGATCTTCTGGGTGGCGGTGGTGATCCAGCCGGCGCTGTTCGCGCTGCTCGGCATCGGCATCAGCTGGCGCCGGCGGCGCAAGGCCTCGGCCTGATGTCGCGCCGCGGCACCGTACTGCTGCTGCTCGCTGTGCTGCTAGTGGGCTGGCTGTTGTGGCGCGAGGGTATGCCCGAGCTCGCGCCGCCGCCGGTTTCGCCGGAGGAAGCCGAAGCGCCGCCGCTGCTGGCGATCGATATGGAGAAGGTGCAGGGGATCGTGCTGAGGGTGGGGAGTGAAAGCCGCTCGGTCGAGCGGCCTGCAGGCGGGTGGGTCGACTTGCCGCAGGGCAAGCCGGTGCAGGGATTTCTGCAGGAGGCGAAGCGACTCGGCAGGGTGCAGGCGATTCCGGCGCAGCCGGAAGAGCTGGCGGATTTCGGATTGAACCCGCCGGAGAAGGTCATCGAATTGCGTTTTGGCGGCGACGAGTCGCGACTCGTCGAGATCGGCAACAGCAATCCCTCGACGACGGGGGTCTATGTTCGCTTGGACGGACGCGGCGAGGTGATTCTTGCCGGCGCGTTGCTCGAGTGGGAATTCGATAAGCTCTGGCGAGCGCTGGGATCGGGGGCCCTGTAGCGAGCGCTGTCTGGGCGCACCGGGGCGGCGCGGTCTTTCGGCGCTCGGAGAGCGCGCGCTACAGACCCGCGACCTCCCCTGGGCTGTTTTGGGGGAGGGCTAGCTGCTACTTTGCGGTCCGCACGTGTTCGCTCGTTTCGCTCGTATCTTGGTTGTTTTGATGGTGCTTGGCGCGGCAGCTCATACCGCCGGAACGCACCCGACCGTCCGGCGGATCGCCTGGCTGGCGCACGCTGCCGAGCCCGACTTCTACGTCATTCCGGTCAAGGGCGTGCCGCGCAAGGCGCTGCGTTCGTCATTCGGCGCGCCGCGCTCCGGCGGACGCAAGCACCATGGCATCGACATCATGGCCAAGCGGGGCACGGCGGTGCTCGCCGCCGCGGACGGTTTCGTCATCAGCACTCGCCCCAACCGCCTGGGCGGCACCGTGGTGTGGATTCTCGGCAGCCGGGGCATCACCTATTACTACGCCCACCTCGATCGCATTCGAGAGGGAGTTCGGGCGGGGCGATTCGTGCTGGCGGGCGAGGTGATCGGCACGGTCGGCGACAGCGGCAACGCCAAGGGCGGGCCGCCGCACTTGCACTTCGGGATTTACCAAAACGGACCGCGCGACCCCTACCCCCTGCTCCGTCCTTGAGCGTGGGCCCCCTTTCCAAAGGCCCCCTTTGAGCTCAGAGGGGGCGCACACCTGGGGCTAGATCAGCTTGCGGGCTAGCTCGCTGGCTAGCTTGCCGTCGTACTGGCCGGGGAAGCGCTCCTTGAGCTTGGCCATCACCGGGCCGAGCTGGGTCGTGCCGAGCTCGGCGGCGATGCCGCGCAGTGTCTGCTCCAGCGTCTCGGCGTCGAGCTGCTTGGGCATGTACTTCTCGAGGATCGCCTGCTCGCGGCGATTGCTCTCTTCTTGCTCTTTGCGGTCGGCCTTGCGGGCGAAGTCGGCGGCTTCGGCGCGCTTGTTGATCTCTTTGCGCACCAGGCCGGCGATCTCCCCCTCGGACAGCTCGGCACCGAGCTTCTCGACCTTGACGGTCTTGATCGCGGTCAGCAGGCCGCGCAGGACATAGACGGTCTCCATGTCGCGGGCCTTCATCGCGGTCTTCAAGTCATCGTTGAGCTGCGCTTCGGTAGCCATACTCAGCCTCTAGAAGATCCAACCGGCGACGCCGCGGGTGTCCTGCAGATTGACCAAGCCGTCGCCATTGGCATCGACGCTCAACGGCGACACCACGGCCGAGCCGGGTACTTCCTCGACCCGCTCGCCATCGCCGTCACCGACCTCGCGGACGACGGCGACCACGTCCGCCGCAGTGACGCGTGTATCGGAATTGCCATCGCCGCGCCGCAGCATCGGCGCCGCAATGTTCGACAGCACCGAAGCCGAGCCGGCGACGAAGCTGTTGGCGGTGGCGGCATCGTAGCGGCCGTCGCCGTCGAAGTCGGCGGTCGCCAGAGCGATCGGGCGGCGGCTGACGACATAGGTATCGGCGGAAGCGCGGGTGAAGAAGCGGTCATTGGCTCGCTTGACGAAGGTGGTCACCGAGTTGTCGACCTGATCCGAAGTCATCGCATCGGGGATGCCGTCGCCGGTGAAATCGCGGGCTGCGACCGCGGCGGGGCTATCGACGGAGGCCAGGGTTTGGGTGCCGCGGGTGAAGGTCGCGGCGCAGTTGCTGTAATAGACGGCGCTATTGCGCGCCATGGGGAGAACGACAGCGAAGTCGTCGCAGCCGTCGCGATCGAAGTCGGCGACGGCGAGCTCGCGCGGACCGCTGTTGGTCGACAAGAACCGGCCGGTTTGAAAACCGCCATTGCCATTGCCGAGCAGGATCGAGACATCGCCGGAAACATTGTTGGCGACGATCAGATCGACCAGACCGTTGTCGTCGAAGTCGCCGCTCTCGATCGCAATCGGAGTGGCGCCGACGGCGAACGACTGTGCCGAGCCGAAGTTGCCGTTGCCCTGGGAG
>DASPMH010000380.1:0-2800 GCA_035627175.1 Terriglobales bacterium
TCTGACCCTGTTGCGCCGCACCATCGACTCGCTCTCCGCCCCGAAGGCGCTCCACATCATCGAAGGCGGCGATCACTCATTCGACGTCCCCAAATCGCAGCACCGCACCCGCGCCGAGGTCTACAAGGAGCTCGAACAAGCCACGGCAAAATGGCTCCTCAGCTCATCGCTGTAACGCGCGCTCTCCGAGCGCGTCGGCCGCGGCGCACCTAGGTCGGCTCAGAGAGCGCGCGCTACAGCTCGAGGGAGGGCTCAGAGTGAGTTGCGGAAGCGGGGGTCGAGGCGGTCGCGGAGGTGGTCGCCTAGGAAGTTGAAGGCCATCACCGTTACGCTGATGAAGACGCCGGGGACGAGGATCCAGGGGAAGCGGGCGAGGTTCTGGACGTTCTGGGCGTCGGCCATCAGGCTGCCCCAGCTGGCGCTGGGCTCCTGGATGCCGAGACCGAGCAGCGACAGTGCGCTCTCGCCGAGGATGAAGCCGGGGATGCTCAATGTCGCTGCGATCACGGTGTAGCTGTAGGTCGCCGGAATGATGTGGCGGGTGAGAATGCGCCAGCGCGAGGCGCCGAGCGCACGCGCGGCGAGCACGTACTCCTGCTCGCGCAGCGACGCCACCATGCCGCGGATGATGCGGGCGAAGCCGGCCCAGCGGATGAAGCTCATCAACACCACGATCAAGGTGAAGGTCAGCACCGGCGCGAAATCGCGGATGATCGCCGCCAGCGCCAACAGGAAGTAGAACGACGGCAGCGACATCTCGATCTCGACGACGCGCATGATCAAGGTGTCGCGCCATCCGCCGACGTAACCCGAATAGGCCCCGATCAAGGTGCCGAGAACGATGCTGATCAAGACCCCGAGCACGCCGACGCCGAGGCTGACCCGGCTGCCGTAGACGATGCGCGAGAACAGATCGCGGCCGAGGCCGTCGGTGCCGAACAGAAAGTACTTCGCTTGACCCGGCGGAGTGGTTAGCAAACGGCCATGCACCAGCAGCTCGACCGGTACCCGAACCTCGCGCTGGTCGTCGTAGCGGCGCGCGATCGGATCGGCGAGGACGCGCGGATGCGTGTACAGCAGCGACTCGCCGCTCCAGCGCAAGCCGAGGTGAGAGGGCGGACAGTTGGGGAAGCTGCGGTTCTGCTCGGCGGGGTCGTAGGGCGCCACCCACGGCGCAAACAGGGCCATCAGCGCAAAGGCGACCAGCACCAGGCTACAGCTCCACACGATCGCGCCAGGCCGATGTCTCTGCCGCGCCATATCAACCTTCCCGCTGGGCGAAGTCGATGCGCGGATCGACCGCGGTCAGAGCGAGATCCGCAAGCAGATTGCCGATCAGCAGCAACACCGAGCCCATCAACACCGAGCCCATCACCAAGTAGGTATCGAGCGCCCGAACCGCATCGAGCATCAAGGTGCCGAGGCCTTGCAGCTGCATCACCGCCTCGACCAGCGCCGCACCGCTCAGCAGCGTGCCGAGCTCGTAGCCAGCCATGGTGACGAAGGGATTGAGCGCATTGCGCAGCACGTGCTTGCCGATGACGACGGGCTCACTCAAACCCTTGGCCCGGGCGGTGCGTACGAACTCCGCCTCCTTGAGCTCGAGGATGTTGGCGCGCATCAGCCGCATCAGGCTGGCCATGCCACTGGTGCCGAGCACGATCGTCGGCAACCACAGGTGCGCCAGCCGATCGGCGATCTTGCCGCTCCAGCTGAGACTCTCGTAATCGATCGAGATCGTCCCGCCGACCGGAAACCAGCCGGTCTTGAGCGCGAGCCACAGCAGCAGAAAGGCAAAGAAGAAATTCGGCACCGACATGCCGATGAAGGCGAGCACCGAGCTGATGCGATCGAGCCAGGTATTCGGCCGCAGCGCCGCCAGGATGCCGAGTGGGATCGCCAACAGCCAGCTCAAGATCATGCTGCTCAGCGCCAGGATGACGGTATTGCCGGCACGGGCGCCGATCAGCTCCGCGACCGGGACGCGATAGCTGAGCGAGATGCCGAGATCGAGCTGCACCGCCTGCCACAGCCAGCGCAGATAGCGCAGCAGCAGGGGCTGGCCGTAGCCGAACTCCTGCTCGAGCTCGGCGATGAACTGCGGCGAGAACGCCGGATTCATCCGCAGCGCCGAGAAATAATCGCCCGGCGCCAGATCGATGATCAAAAAAGTCAGGAAGGTGATTCCGATCAGCACCGGAATCATGTGCAGCAATCGGCGCAACAGCGATTGCAGCATCGCTACCGTCCGCCGCTTACGGCTCGAAACGCAGCAACTCGGGGCGATGGTCGCCCCAGACCGTGCGCTCGAAGTTGCGCAGGTTGCGGCGGTAGGCGACGTGATCGATCGAACGCACCGTCTGAACCATCGGCAGCTGCTGGTGCAAGATCTCCTGGATCCGCCAGTAGTGGCCGCGGCGCCGCTCGCGGTCGAGCTCGCGCGAGCCGGCTTCGACGAGACGGTCGATCTCCGCTTCCCATTCCGTCGCCGGCTGAGCTTGGTTCGGATGCCACATGTGCAGATTGCCGTTCGACCGCAACAGATTCGCGCCGGTATGCGGATCGGGCGAGCTGGTGAAGCCGATCAGAATCGCATCCCAGTCGTAGGTGGTGTCGAGCTTCTCGACCAGAGTGGTGAAATCGACCGGCCGGTAGTTTACCTTGATGCCGAGCTTGTTCCAGTCCTCTTGCAGGATGGTGCACATCCGCTCGCGGATCTTGTTGCCGGCGTTGGTGGTAAGCGAAAATTCGACGGCGTTGCCGGCCCGGTCGCGCAGCACGCCGTCGCTGAGCTGATAGC
>DASPMH010000381.1:0-2766 GCA_035627175.1 Terriglobales bacterium
AGAATCACTGTCATCGGATCGACCTTGGAATCGAGCTGCTTGCCGATGCCGCTGAGCAGCCCCATCACCCGCATTACCAGCAGGATGTCGGAAGGGGCGTCGATGATCGGGTTGGCGCGTAGGATTTCGGGTAGCTCTTCATTGAAGGTCTTGATCAGCTCGGGATCGGCGTAGGCCTTGCCGCTGCGCACCGCCTGTCCGAGGAAGGCGTCGCCCAGGGCCACCAGCGAGGCGGGATCGTCGTCGCGGGTGCGGAAGCCGAGCTGGCGGAAAGCGGCGACGACGCCATCGCGGTCCTGGGCGATGATCGCGAAGGTCAGCTGGGCGATGCCCGCGGCGAAGCCGGGTGGGAAGTCTTTGGCCAGTCCGAAGTCGAGCAACACCAGTTTGGGTCCGGGACGCACCAGGATGTTTCCGGGGTGGGGGTCGGCGTGAAAGAAGCCGTCGACCAGGATCTGGTGGCAGAATACCTCGCTCAGCAGTCGCGCTACCTCTTGTTTGTCGATACCGGCGGCGGCCAGCGCCTCGACGTCGGTGACGCGGATGCCGGGGGTGTACTCCATCACCAGCAGCTTGCGGGTCGACAGCTCGGAGATGATTTCGGGGATGACGATGTCGCTGCGGTGGCCGAGGTTGCGGCGGATCTGTTGCGCGTTGCGCGCCTCGTGCTCGAAGTCGAGCTCGAGCTGGATGTACTTCGAGACCTCGCGGATCACCATGCGCAGGTCGAAGTTGCGCTCGATGCGTGCGAGCAGGTTGACGAAGAAGCCGAAGTTGGCGAGGTCGAGGCGCACCAGGCCGTCGATGTCCGGGTACTGGACTTTGACGGCGACCTCGCGGCCGTCGTGCAGGCGTCCGCGGTGGACCTGCGCGAGCGACGCGGCGGCGATCGGCTTGCGGTCGAGCTCGGCGAAAACGGCGCTGATCGGCCGGCCGAGCTCCAGCTCGATCGCGTCTCCGATGATGCGGAACGGCCGCGACGGAACCCGATCCTGCAGACGGGAGAGGATTTCGATGTATTGGCGCGGCAGGATGTCAGCGCGGGTGCCGATGAACTGGCAGCTCTTGATCAGCAGACCCTGCATGCGCGTCGCGGTGTCGTAGGCGAGCTTCGCCGAGCGGCGATGGTGGCGCTTGTAGTAGGGTAGGGCGCGGTTGGCACCGCCGATGCGTTCGACCAGCTGAATGCCTTTGTAGCCAGCGTAGATGGTGGCGACGAGTCGCGCCGCCATCAGAAAGCGTTGCGGGCGGTTGAAGGGGCGGGTCGAGGGGGCTGCGTGTCTCATGCGATGAATGTTGACTGCAGCAGCTGCGAGCAGTGGTCAAGGTAAGTGGGCGGCCCCCTCCCTCCAAGCCTCCAAGCCTCCAAGCCTCCAAGCCTCCAAGCCTCAAGGCGTTAGCCTCTCCATCATCCGCGGGAACGGAATGGTCTCGCGGACGTGGTGCAGACCGCAGAGCCAGGTGACCATGCGCTCGATGCCCATGCCGAAGCCGGCGTGTGGGACCGAGCCGTAGCGGCGCAGGTCGAGGTACCACTCGAAGGCCGTGCGTGGCAGGTTATGCTCGGCGAGCTTGCGCTCGAGGGTGGCGAGGTCGTCCTCGCGCTGGCCGCCGCCGATGATCTCGCCGTAGCCTTCGGGGGCGAGCATGTCGACGCACAGAGCGAAGCGCCGATCGGCGGGGTCGGCCTTCATGTAGAAGGCTTTGCATTCCGTCGGGTAGCGATGCACCAGCACCGGCCGGTCGAACGACTGCGAGATGGCGGTCTCCTCGTCGGCGCCGAAATCGGCGCCGGGCTCGACGGTGAATCCTTTCTGGCCGAGCAGCTCGACCGCTTCGCTGTAGCTGATGCGCGGAAAGGGTTTGCGCACGCGAGCCAGCGCGTCGAGGTCGCGCTCGAGACTTTCGAGCTCGCGGCGCCGGTCGCGCAAGGTGCGCTGCACCACTTCTTCGACGAAATCTTCGGCGAGGTCCATGTCGCCGGCGAGATCCATGAACGCGACCTCCGGCTCTACCATCCAGAACTCGGTCAGGTGGCGGCGGGTCTTCGACTTCTCGGCGCGGAAGGTGGGGCCGAAGCAGTAGACCTTGCCGAAAGCCATTGCCGCCGCTTCGACGTAGAGCTGGCCGCTCTGGGTCAGATAGGCCTTCTCGCCAAAATAGTCGGTGGCGAAAAGGGTAGTCGTCCCCTCGCAGGCGGCGGGGGTGAAGATCGGCGCGTCGATCAAGGTGAAGCCGCGCTGGTCGAAGTAGTCGCGGCAGGCACGGACGATCGTCGAGCGGATGCGCATGATCGCGTGCTGGCGCGACGAGCGCAGCCAGAGGTGGCGATGGTCGAGCAGGAAGGCGACGCCGTGCTCCTTCGGGGTGATCGGATAGGAGTCGGCTCCTTGGAGTAGCTCGAGGGACTTTACCCCGAGCTCGAAGCCGAGAGGCGAGCGGGCATCGGCGCGGACCGTGCCGGTGACGGCGAGGGCGGACTCTTGGGTGATGTGGTCGGCGGCGGCGAACTGCTCCGCTGTCACCTCACCTTTGAAGACGACACATTGAATGATGCCGGTGCCGTCACGCAGCTGCAGGAAGTGCAGCTTGCCGCTCGAGCGCTTGTTGTAGAGCCAGCCTCTCAGCGTGACTTCCTGACCTTCGAACTTGCCGATGTCTTCGATATAAACGCACGCCATACCTCCAGCCGCTACCACACCGCACCACCTCGGCAACCGAAGACCCACAGAAATCCCCCGCGCCTGCGGCGCTGAGGCTTTCGCC
>DASPMH010000382.1:0-3529 GCA_035627175.1 Terriglobales bacterium
GGAGAACCGCACGTCCGGTTTGATGAGCGGGATGTGGAAACGGAGCACGGCTGGAATGCTGGGACACTCGCAGACGAAAGAGCGAGCAACAGGGAATCCAAACCTCAGCCTAAACCACCGCGCCACATCTCGACTCTACCAAAACCCACCGAAGTCACCCAGCGGGATCAGGTAGATCCGTTCGGCCGCGAAGAAGTTCTCGTGAATCATCTTTCCGATCGCCGCCAAGTTGACGGTCAGCGAAAGCGCACCCAGACGAGCTTGCAGGTGCGGCCAGAAGTCGCCGAGCACGGCCAGTTGCAGCGCCCAGGCGAGAATGAGGTTCGAACCCGTATCGGCGACGATCCAGTAGGGATGGCTCGCGGCGCCGAAGGGCTCGCCGTAGCCATGCATGCCCAACGTCGGAAGGCCGGTGAGAAAGATCCATAGGTAGGCGTGCGCCCATCGCCATGGCTGATCGCGCATGGCGAACCACAGGGCCAAGGTAACGATGCCTGCGAAGATCGTTGCGAAGGACGTGATTGCATTGGCCATCGCCCACGCGGGTAGCGGTTGTGCGACCGCGTGCAACGGAAAGTCATCCATACGTGATCTCGCATCGGGGCACGGAAATCATCGAATCATTGAACCTCCCTGTCCTCCGTGTCCTCAGTGTCCTTCGTGTCCTTCGTGGTGCAAGGCGTGTTCTCCGAACACGCGCGAAACGTCGTGCCGAATACTCGATCGAACAGCGGCACGACAAAGTTGAAGTTGTAGCGGCGCATTAGCGCCGGGTCATGGTGCACCCGATGATGCAGGGTCAGCGCTTGCACAGTCGGGTGACCGGCCCAGCGATGATCGGCGGGCAGATGTGCGAGCGTGTGCAGGATCTCGTAGAGGCCGTAATAGAGAGTCACTGCCAGCAGGAACAACCAGGCCAGCCGGCCGGAGAAGAGCGCAAGCAGCAGCGCGAACGGCGCGACCCCAGCAACCAGCAATGGCAAAGCCCACCAGGGGAACAACACCCAGCGCAGATCCGCCCAGCTCTCGGTCGCGCTGTGCTGGTAGGTAAAGAAGCCGTGATGTTCGACGACGTGGCGATGGTGCACCGCCCGCGGGAAGCTGCGGCGGTGCATCGTCCATCGATGGGTCGAGTACTCGCCGAGGTTGAGGAACAGCAGAATTCCGAGCAGCGCGCCGGCATCGCGCAACGAAATGCTGCCCAGCTGGCTCATCACCGTCATCAACGCCGCCGCAACGAAGGCAACGATCAGCGCGACGTGACGGCGCCACGAGTATCGCGGCGGCGTCGCCGCGCGCATACGAGCCCGCACAGCTCCGACCGTCAGGTCCGAGGGCTGCGGCTGCATGGATGTCGACAAGCTAGCCATGGGGGCGAGTGCAATTTTTGAAACGCTGCTATCGGCTCGGCGCGCGCTCTCGATCTCGGCCTCGGATCCTGCGTGCCGCGTCGATCTCAATCGGTAATGGATTCCTTGCGGTTGCGACGCTGCCCCGCCGCTTCGAACACAGCCACGGCACTAAAGGCAATCGTCGACCAGATGAGAGGCGGTAAAAAAACGCCCAGCATCAAGACCGCACCGTCGCGAGAGCCGCCACTCGTTAGGCTCGATGCCATCAAATCGATCAGCCAACCGAACGGCCCAGCCATCGGATCGACATGATATACGATCGCAAGGTGCAAAAGGCCCATCAGGCCGGCCACCAATCCCGACCTCGCCGCTTGCCGGAGCCACGGATTGCGCTTTCGCTGTGCGTGCCACAGCACAACACCGAATATGATTTCGAAAAACGTCCAGAAGCGCACCGATATCACCGGCAGAAAATCGCGATGGAACGCGCGGGTGTTAATCCCTAGCGCTTCTTCCAGTGCAAGCGACATCAGCCCGAGGGGAGGAAAAACGATGGAAGCGGCGACCATCAACAGCGCGGCCATGGTCACATTAACGGTCACGAGTAGGCCGAGGAGGAACATTCGTAGGACCAAGTTCATCACCTCTCTGCACTCGTACGCTTGCGACATGCATCAGCGCAAACCGATTCGGGAACGATAGTCGGCGCACTCAAACTCGGCGGGAGCCGACCAACTCCCGGATCAGCTGCAGGTCGGCGCGGGTGAGCTCACCACTCACCCCATAGCCCGCCAGCACGGCGCTGCCGAGCACGATGAGTTTGCCCACGACCGCGACACCTTCGGTAGGGTAGCTCTGTGCCAACCAGTAGCCGGCGATGGTCAGCATCAGGGAGCGAAGCACCGTGCTGAAACGCCAGGCGACGGGCCAGTGTCGTTGCAACAACGCCACGCTAGCGACGACACCGACAACCGAAATGACACAGCTCACCATCGCTGCGCCAATCGCACCATAGCTCGGGATGACGAGCGCGTGCGCGACCAATGCCACCGGCACCAGCGGCAAAATCGCCCGGGCCGGCAAGCGCGGCTGGCCGATCGCCACTTGCATGCTCGAGGTGATCATCGTTGCCGAACGTCCGAAGGCCGCCACCGCGAGTGGCGGGACGAGCACCGCCGCCGGCAGGTATTGCGAGCCGGACACCAGCGTCATCACCTCGCCGGCACAGCCACAGACGGTCGCGATCAACGGAATGCCGATCAACATCAGGCGGAAGCTGGTGGCCGCCAGCATCTGCGCTCGCTCGCGCTGATCGTCGCGCAAGGCGCGAGTGACCGCCGACAACAGCACCGGCGCAGCGACCAGTGAGACGAAGCTCAGGGCGAAGGAGACATTTTGCGCCGCGCCATAAAACCCCGCTTGCTCGGTAGTGCCGCCCAGCAGCTTGAGGAGCACGAGGTCGAGAAACGCGAGCACCCTTTGCCCGATCGAAAACACAAAGAGCGGGGCGGCATACGACCACAACCGCCGCCAGGGAAACGACGACTTGCGCCACCGCGGTCGCACGTGCCGGCGTGCCACGATCACGCCGGCCGCCGAGGCGCCCGCCATGCCGAGAATCGCGCCGATCACTCCGAAGCCCAGCCAGACCAAACCAACGATCAGGACCAGACGCGCGACGGCGTAGGTGGCCGATACCTGAGCGCGGTGCAGGAACGCGCCGGTACCGATCAGCACCTGGCTGTGGACGCTGGTGACGGTCACCGTCAAGATCACCAGCGCGTAAGCACGCAACGGGTTGGCGACCGCTGCTTCGCCCAGCACCGCCGCGATCCCATCGGCAGCGAGCCAGATCAGCAGCAACGTCGCCGCGCCGATCAGTAAATTGACCCGCAGTGCCGTGGCCGCTACCGGGCGCCAGTCTCGCGCTTCGCCGATCAGCTTGATCGTAGCGCGTGAAAACGCGGCGAGGATCGCCCACTCGATCCACATACCGATCGACACGGCGAGCGCGTACACCCCGTAGCCCTCCGGGCCTATACGGTCGCCGGGAATCGAGGGAGGGACTGAACCGGTCGCGGCTAGGTCCGATAAGTTCTGATTCCGGGCAACTGCTGCTTTATGCCGGCTATCCGGTGTGCCGTGCAAAGACGGTGATCTCCAGTGGGTGTGAGTCC
>DASPMH010000383.1:0-2419 GCA_035627175.1 Terriglobales bacterium
AGCCTTGCGCCTCTCCCGGCTGCTGCTCGTTGGCTCCAGAGGCTCCGAAAGCGACGCTGGTAATCGGCCAGCCCGATCTCTACGTCGGAGCCGGCTGTAATCACGATGCGACTTTCCAGACTTATCCCGTCCGCGCCCCCGCCTCCTCCGAGTCGCTGTGCTTTACCCACGTCAATGAGGTTTCTCCCGGCGAGCTCAATGCTGGCGCGATGCCAGCGGTCGATGCCACCGGCAACCTGTACGTGCCGGATCGAACCAACAATCGCGTCCTGCGGTTTCCACAACCGTTCGAGGGCCTGCAGCAGCCGGACGCCGATCGGGTCTGGGGGCAGGCGGATTTTGCCGGTAATCTCCCTAACCGCGGCGGCTCCGTGAGCGCTCAATCGCTACGCCTCGACGACGGGTTTCACGTCGGCGTGGCGATCGATTGGAGCGGTCATCTCTGGGTCGCCGACCAGGAGAACCATCGGGTGCTGCGTTATCCGCGCTGCAGTGGGCAAGCGGCAGGGCCGTGTGCTGGCGTGCTGTCAGGAGAAATTGCGCAATCGGCGGACGTGGTTCTCGGTCAAAGCTCTTGCACTGCGTCTACGGCGCGAGCGGCCGATTGGGATACTCAGCCGGGAGACGCCCTCGGGCGCTATGGTTTCCCGACCGACATCGCCTTCGAGCATCCTTGGTGCGACGGCGGCAGCAACGACGGCAGACGATGCGCTGCGGACAATGATTGCATCGACGCGCCTTGTGCCGCTCCGACTCGCATGTTCATTGCCGACAATTGGAAGAACAGCCGCCCCTCATGGTCGCGCGTCTTGACGATCACCCTGCCGCAGATTGCGGTGCAGTCGCAATGTGCGGCGTGGGATTTATCGGCCTCGACGACGCCGATCCGCTTGCAACCGAGCAACAGCGCCAACCGGCTTGCGCCCGGCTATTGCTATCCCGTCACCGATCCGAATGCTGCCAACCAGGTATTCGCTCTTCAATTCGACAATCGCCGCCGCGGACTTTGGATCCAAATGCTCTGTCCCGGATCTTTCTCCAATACCGCGCTGCACGACCTCGACAGTCCCACCCTTGCTGCGGTCCTTCGCCTCAATTCGCTGGGCGGGATCGCAGAAGGTTTCGACCTCGACCGCGATGGCAATGCCTACGCCGTTCACAACCACGTCGGCATCGATCGTTACGACCGGACGCTGTTGGAAGATAACGGCATCAGTCTCGACTCGCGGTGCGCCGACGACTCCGATGGATTGGCAAATAACTTCTCCGGAACCTGTCCTGTGCCGTTTCAAATGGCGCACCATCGAATTTTCCACGCCGGCATCGGCGTTCCGGCGGCCGATGCCTACTTCGACGCGCGCGGCATCACCGTCGTCGGCGACCAGATCGTCCATGCCGAAGAGCCTATCATGACCATCTACAACGGCTACGACGGATCCTCGTTCACGATCGACGAGCAAGCGCTGATGACCGGCCATCCCGCGAACGATTTCTATGGACAGCCGGGGTTCGTCTACACCACCGATCGAGGCGCGTGGCCGCGCTACGGATACCCGCAGCGGGTGCAACGATCCGATCGCGAAGAGATGTGGGTGCATACGCGCCGGCCCGCCGCGCTACAGCAGTTCTCGGCTCCGCTTTCCTCGAGCTCGTCACCGACCGTATGGCCGTTGTCGAACCCATTTTGCCTGTGCCAGAGCGGGTCGCCGTGTCAGACGATATCTGTCGCTGAGAGCGAAGAGCTCGGCTTCGCGGTGCAGGTCGACGACGAGATCGTCCACGTCTGGATCGCCGATCGAAATCGCAATCGCGTCTTCCGCGTGCGTGATTTCCAGAACAGCAACCCGCAAGCCCGTTGTGTCGACGTCGTACTCGGACAACCCGACGCGACGTCGATCAACTGCAACCGTGGTGCGCTGCAGCATCCGGCGGGACCGCCGCCGACACCCGCCGCCGACACTCTCTGCATCCCCTACGATGTCGCGCTCGATCCTGCCGGCAACGTCTATGTTTCCGACAATGGCGAGGAAGGTGGCACCAATCACAGACTGCTCGAATGGGACGCCACCGCATTCATCGCCATGCCCAACTTCGATTGCCAGACAGTTCCATGCTTCGGCCCGCCGGCCAATCGCGTCTTTGGAACCGGGGGCAACTTCAATGTCAATGGAATCATCGGCGGCACCGCCGGAGATCCGGTGATCAGCCCCTTCTATCCCGCCTTCGATCGAGCCGGACGACTATTGATCACCAACAACTCGTTCGCCGCTCCCGCTCCACGATTTCCTCAGCTCTATCTCGCTCCACTCGACGATCGCCTGCCGCAGCTTTCGCTTGGCGATTTCACCGCCCAACCGCGCCTGAGCTCCTACTTCGACGATCAAGGCAATTTGTTTCTGAACGACGGCAACAATGGCCG
>DASPMH010000384.1:0-8391 GCA_035627175.1 Terriglobales bacterium
GCTCAGCGAAGCCTGACTCCGCCCCACTCACCTTACGACACCTTCCGGGCAGCTGGCACTACGCCGTTCGCCGAACGGATACTCTCCAGGCCTTGCAAATGGCCGTGTTCGCTGGCGCTGTGCGCCTCGTCTGTCGGGATCAGACAATCGTGACGAGCACTTCCCAGCAGATCGCACAGATCGTTCTGATCGCTTGTGCTTGGATCGTCACTGAGCGTTTTTCCCGCGCATCTTGCCGTGGTACCTCGGCGACGCGCTTGCGCTGTCGCCTCTCCTGAGGCAAGGCGCCGATCTGGGGGGCGTACAAGGACTGAGCTTCGCCATCGCGCTGTGCGCAGCGGCGCTGGTGCAAACCGCCGCCGTGGGCGAACGACGGCGGCGAGACGGAAATGGCTGGCGGCGTTTGTCCTGGCTTGGGCTTGCAGCAGTCGTGGTGCTGTCGATGCTGGCCTACGGCTACAACCGACTCGGTGCGTACTCGGAGACGAATACCGATTTCGAAGTTGCGGTGATTCAAAGCGGCCAAGGCAGCCGCGATAATCTTCCTCCCGGAGGCGACGCTTGGGCAACGTATCTCAGGCTGACGGTTGAGCACTCCGCTCTCCGCGGCGGCCATCGTCCCGATGCAGCTAAGCTGACGGTGTGGCCCGAGACCGTGCTGCGTTCTTACCCCGCTCACGATGCCCAGGTCGAGGCGCAGCTAACAACCCTTGCGCGGCACTTGGATCATCCGTTGGTGGTCGGCGCGCTCGACCGGGCGGAGGACGGCCGTGAGCGGAACAGCGCCTTCCTGATTGACAGCGATGGTATCTCGCAGCGCTATCACAAGCGCCGCCTCGTCGCCTTTGCCGAAGCGATTCCGGCGGCGGGTTCGATCCCCTTCGCCCAGCGTTGGCGGCTGACCGGTCGATTTGCTGCCGGAGAAGGGTTCGCTCTGATGGATTTGACGGCGTCGGTGCGAGCGGCCGTGCTGATCTGCTTCGAGGCCATCCACGCCGGCGCTTATCTCGAGGAGGTGCGCGGCGGCGCCCGGCTGCTCCTCAATCTGACCGACGACAGCTGGTTCGAGAATGCGGCCGAGGCGCAGATTCATCTGAACGCGACCGTGATGCGGGCCGTCGAGTTGCGGCGCTGGCTGGTTCGCACCTCGGGCTCGGGCATCAGCGCCTTCGTCGACCCTAAGGGCGAAGTGGTGGCCTCGCTACCTCTGTTCACCGCGGGCGCATTGCAGCATGGCGTCGAGCTGCGCCACGAGCTGTCCCCTTACGCGCGCTTCGGCGAATGGCCACTGGCGTTCGCGGCCGCAGCTCTGCTTGCCGCATGGGTGCTGCGGCGAGGGAGGTGTGACTGGGGCGCCGAGCGAGCAGGCCGTGGGGACGATCAGCGGAAGCTCAGTTGGGATTGGTGCCGATCTTCCAGAATACGTAGCCAGCAGCCGCGAAGATCGACAACCCGATGATCAGTCCGATGATTTCGAAGGTTGTCATGGCGGGCTGCCTTGGTGTTGAGACTGTTGTATCCGTCTTCTGATGCGGCGGTCGAGACGGACGAGGGCGATGAGCCGTGCGAACGTGAGGATGGCACCGCCAGAGGCCAGACCGATCCGCCAGGACATCGGCGGCGGTCAGCAACATGCCGTTGGTTCCGCTGGAGATCGCCAAACTTGATCGGCTCAGCGAGCTGCGCGCCGTCGGACATCGCCCGGCTCAGCGAAAGGAGCGGTCGAGGCTGCGGTACTGGATTGCTTCGGCGAGGTGGCCGGTGGCGATGTCGCCCTGGCCGTCGAGGTCGGCGATGGTGCGGGCGACCTTGAGGATGCGGGTGTAGGCGCGCGCGCTCAGGCCGAAGCGGCGCATCGCATCTTCGAGCATGCGTTCGCCATCGCCGTCGATCTGGCAGCAGCGGCGAAAGTCGCGGGCATGCATCTGAGCGTTGCAGAAGATGCGCCGACCGCGGAAACGCTCGCGCTGAATCTGCCGCGCCGCGTCGACACGCATGCGGATGGCCGCGGATGCTTCGCTCGCCTTCGGACTGGCGAGGTCCTTGAAGGCGACACCGGGAACCTCGACCTGAATGTCGAGGCGATCGAGCAGTGGCCCCGAGACGCGGGTCCGATAGCGCTGCACCTGCAAGGTCGAGCAGCTGCACTCGGGCTGCGGATCGCCGTAGAAGCCGCAGGGGCAGAGATGCGTTGCCATTTTGCCCATTCGGCTAACTGCCCGAAAACCAAAGAATCCTGCCTATCCGAAAATGCTCCGGGCGCTCGGCGACCACATTCGGCAACGCCGACTCGACCTCGGGCTGCTCCAATCAGAGGTTGGCGATACCCTCGGTGTCTCTGAATCGTCAGTCTGGAATTGGGAGCGCAATCGGACCAACCCGGAGGTCCGATTTGTTCCGAAAATCTACGACTTCCTCGGATACTGCCCCTGGGAAGCGCTGGGAGGCCTCCCGGCGATGATTCGGAGGTGCCGAATGGCTGCGGGTCTCTCGCAGGAAGAACTCGCCCGTAAAGCCAAAATCGACGAGAGCACGATCGCCAAGTGGGAGCGGGGCGAGACGTGTCCGCTCCCGGCCACGACCGAACGTCTCACGAAGTTCTTTCGGAAGAGTGGGCAATCGCTCCCCGAGATCGGGCAGCAGGTCTTCTGTGGCCCGGAAAGCCGGGCAGGGGCAGCAAGGCTTGGCGCGGGAGGCGAACCAGACTCCAACGCTGAATTAGCCGCTAGGGGTTACTCAGAGCCCGCCCGCTGGGCTTCGAGGAACGCTTGGACGCCGTCCACCGTGTTGCTACCGCTCGTGGTCGGCCCGAGGTCTTGGAATACGACGTCGCGAGTCGGCCAGATAATACTCAGCACGCACGGGTCTAGTGCGCTGAACAACCACCGAGAGTTCGGGATCGGCCAAGGGATTGGCGAGCACTGTGGCGAAGGCTCCAGCGATGACGTCTGCCAGTTGCACCTGAGGGCAGAGTCTCGAGTCAACGAATGTTATCCCCGTTGCCTTGAGCGGCAGCGTCAGCCGGCGACGATCATAACCGATGACGCGCGGTGCCATCGTCGCGTCCATCAATCTCTCCAACACCTCCCGACAGCTGTCGATTGGCTTCGAGCGATCGTGACAGACGTCAAACCGCTCATCGAGTTCCTTGCCCCAGGCGTTGTATGAGTCCTCACACCAAGAAGCCCCTACCTCTGGGGTCAAGGTATCAGTGCTTGGAGTGCAAAAATGTGAGCGACCTCCAGAACTCCTCTTGCGTGTCTTTATCGTTGCGCTCATAGAAGCGAGGTGATCGGTTCGACAGCTTCATTGATTTGGCCTTCGCGATACTTGCTGTGGGCTGGCTTGGCTATCCTAGCCTTGATTCCACAATCCGTGATTGCCCAAAGTTTCGCACGCATGACTCCCACGCCCAGGATGCACGTTCCAGGTGAATTGATCGTTCGCTTTGCACCTAACTTTCTTCATTGCATCGAATGCCTGGCGCGAACGCGGCGGTTTTCTCAGGTTACAGGGCGGCCGACATTGGACGAAGTTTTGCGTCGGCATCGCGTGAGCGAGATAGTGCCGTTGTTTCGGGAGGTTAACGCGAGGACCCGACCCGCGCCGAGGGCAAAATCTGTAACTTCCAAACTGCGGAGCGAACTGGATCAGGTCTACGTGATGCAGGCGGACCGAGAGATAAACTTGCTGGAGTTGGCCGCCGATCTCCGTCGAGATCCTCTTGTTGTTTCTGCCGAGCCGAATTTCTTATACGAAGCGGCGATCGTGCCGCGGGGGGCCTTAGCGGAGAAAACACTTGAGCGATCTGAACCGTCGTTCCCGGATGACCCTTTTCTGAACTCAAGTGGCAGCTGGGGCCAGGCATACCCAGACCTGTGGGGTTTGTTCCAGATTGGTGCGCCTAGCGCTTGGGAAGTGTCTCAAGGTGATGGTGTTGTAGTTGCTGTTCTCGATACAGGTGTCGATGTCGATCACGAGGACCTGTCGGAGAAGGTGTGGCGCAATCTCGACGAAGATCCTGGAGATGGTGAAGACAACGACGGCAATGGATTGTCTGATGATATCCATGGGTGGGACTTCACGACCTGTGTCCGGCGCGATGGAGGCGGCAACTGCGTGGAGCCCAAGTTGAGGGGACCAAATGTTGGCGATCCAGTGGGGCATGGCACTCACGTATCGGGAATCATCGCTGCGACGGGCAGCAATGGCATTGGCATCATCGGCGTCGCACCACACGCCCAGATCATGCCCGTGAAAGTATTGGATGAGTCCGGTTTCGGCGCGCTTTCAGATATTTCCGCCGGGTTTGTCTATGCGGCTGAAATGGGCGCACGAGTAATCAATGCGAGTTTCGCAGGACCGCCGAGCGACTGCATGCGACTAGCTATCGAGTATGCGGCAGTTGCGCATGACGCTGTTGTCATTGCGGCCGCGGGCAACGGTCCGCAGCCGTTGGAACGCGGCTTGTACCCCGCAATACTGCCGCAGGTGCTTGCCATTGGAGCTTTGACGCACACAGAGACGGTAGCATCGGGCTCCAATTATGGAGGTGGATTGGATCTTGTGGCGCCAGGCGGTGGAGGCGATGACGAGGGAAATGGCGTGGTTCGGCCAGGTCAGTCTGTATTGTCTCTGTTAGCCGATGGCTCGATCCTCAGCACTGAAACAGCTTTGATCGTCGCCGATAAATATGCCCGCACATCCGGGACTAGTATGGCCGCTCCCCACGTCAGTGGAGTGGCTGCGCTCGTTCTCGGTCGGAATCCAGGATTTAGTCGAGTGGAAGTAACTCAAGTCCTCATCGATTCGGCTCAAAATGTAGGTGAACCCGGATGGGATCGTACTTCAGGACATGGGCGCGTTGACGCTGCTGCTGCAGTAGCCGTCCAGCATACTCCTGTCGGGCAGATTGAATCGCCAGAAAATGATGCGCGCATTTACCCATGGCAGTTTCCGATCGTGATTCGCGGAGTGATCAGTGCATCGCGACAAGTCCGATCATGGGTCGTCACGGTGGAAAGACCTGGTGTACGATGTGAGATCGCTCGCGGCACCGAACCCGTCGACGGAATTCTGGCAGTGTGGGAACAAATAAGTGGATGCACGTCTCCTGGCATACGGTATGACATCGTGGTGTCGGTGGAGGACGGTGAAGGGAGGATTGTCCACTCGAGTCGAACTGTGCGGCTTATCGATCAGAAATTTGCGGCTGTCCCATTCCCGGATCGCTTCGGTGAGGGTGGATTCTCGCTGACAATGGATGCCATGGGACAGCATCTGGGTGCTGTAAGAGCGTCGTCGACTGCCGGGCCACGGCTCGACATCTATGATGTCAACACGCGGCAAATCCGAGCTGTGTCGGGTGCTCAGAATCCGGTGATATCTCCTGACGGCCGCTTCGCAAGTTTTAGCTCAATTGGGACTCTAGGATCGCTCGTCGTTCATGACATCGATGCCGAGCAATCAAGTCGTTATCTTCCGCCTCATGCTGACGTTCTCTCATTATCGTCATCCGATGAGGCCCGGATTGTAGGATTTACGTCGCGTGCTGATCTCGACCCGACCGTCGGAAATGATGATCGTAGCCGTGAAGTGTTTCTGTTTGACCGGGACAACGAGCTGGTGTGGCAGCTTAGTAACGGCTCCGCCGGTTCTCCAAATTTTGAGCCGCAACACGTAGCCGTGTCTCGGAATGGTCGCACGATCGCCTACGTTGATCGACACCCACGAACATCGCGATCTCTTCCTCAAGTCTTCGTTTACGACACTGAATCGCAACAAACGATATCTCTCACTGGGCCAGGCAAGCCGGTCACGTCGGGACAAAGGCCTTCGATAAGCGCAGACGGTAACTTGATTGCGGTGGAAGGCATTCATATCGCGGTCGTCGATGTAGCTTCCGGGTCGGTTACGTTAGTGTCCGAACCGAGTTGGACGGCGATCGATCCACAGATTTCCGCCAACGGCGCAATGGTTGCGTTTTCGTCAAGGCGGGAACTGGATACATCCGTCGGCAATCCTGATGAGTCGCCTGAATTGTTCGTGCGTGCCACAGACGGTAGCGAGATGGTTCAAGTCACTGATAACATAACAGGTTTGCAGCCCGAATTTGTTGCTAATGGTGATCTCACGCGGTTTTTAGTGCGAGCGTTGGGCAGGTTGCCCGGACCCGAGATTGCTCCAGATCTCGTCCGTCTAGTACCGGTGGATACAGACAATCAGGGTCCGATTCTTGATAGTTTGGCCGCTTCAGGATTCCACGCCAAAGAGGGGCAAGTATTTTCTGTCCCGATAGTGGCAACCGATCCGAACGAGGATTACGTGACGGTATACGCGGAACTCCAAAACAATGGGAATGAACGCGTTGCCGTTGAAAAGTTTGCCCTCGTACAGACGACTAGCGGCCAAGGGACCTTGACGTTTATTCCCCATTACGAGCAGGCGGGAACTTACCGCATCCGACTTGCTGCTTTCGACGATCACGGCGGGTGGGATGCGCGCACATATACGCTTACCATAGACGATACGCCACGACCCGGGGATGCCAATTGCGATGGGCGCGTCGAACCAACTGATGTGGATTACGTGGTTGCCGCAATTTTTACGGACGCTGCCAGCACTTGCGATGCCACCGATGTTAATGGCGACGGAGTATTCAGCGCGGCAGATCTCTCGGGAAGTGTCATGATGCTTCTGAATCCAGGGAATCTAAATGCGCGATGACCCATGGCACTTGCGCGGTGCGGTCGCCTCTATGTCGAGCGACAAATCAATGTCCACAGGATCGCGACGAAAGTTTCGCCAGAGCGAAAGTTTCCACTTGACCGCCAGCAATTTACCCAATGGCTTCTTCGAACAAGCCGTCAGTTTTTGTACGAATTGAACGTATTATCCTAAGCGATGTACTTCAATCACGCCAGGAACTGATGTTCGGAGAAGATGCGGCTCAGGTCTTTTCTGAGGTCCTCCCTCGTAAGGCGGAAAGCGGCAAGTGAGTATTTATGCTGACTACGCCAGTTTCTCTGTTGTGCGTTCGCCAGAGCAAGCCGATGTTCATAGTCGACCGTCATGGTCAACTCGGCGCGGGCGTATATCTGCTTTACGATAGCTGAAGGCTCTCGGATGAGCCTATCGTACGGCACAATAATCGTGTTTGCGGAATCGACATCCGCAAGACACTCATCGCCATGGCACCACAACGCAACGAGATCATCATATAGTTGGCGTACGGCCCCGTCTGGAGGTGTTTCGGGGAATGCGATCTTCCAGAAGGTGGTAATGAACGACAATGCGGACGGGATGCATTCGTAGGGCGATCGGACTGCGTAGACGAAAAGTGCATCTGGGTACTGTCTCAACAGATCGTTGACCTTGCCAAGGAAATGGGGGCTCTTGCCGACATAACGTGTCCGGCCAAGGTCGAAGAGTAGCCGTTGAAGCGCTTGATGGTAGAATCGCAGGTGTCCGGCACGCTTCTCCCGCGGCCATTCCCAAAACCGGTTCAGTTTGTATCGCGAAGCAACAGCACCATACGGAAAGACGTAGGTGTTAATCCCACTGTTCCCGAGCAACAAAAACAGGATCTCGTCCTCTTCCGGAGCTTCCGCATGGATGGGGTGAATTCGCTCGAGAACTGTGAACCATGCTTCGAACCCTCTGATGAACCGATCGCGGACAGCGTTCGGGATCGCACGTCGAAACAGAACTGACGGAAACAACATGCGGTACAAATTGTACGTTGCTACACGCGGATCAGCAGCTAGCAGATGGAACAAGAGCGTGGTGCCAGAACGCGGACATCCAATCACGAAAATCGGTCGTTCGACCGGAATGGATTTGATGCTAGGGTGAAACACTTCGTCCAAAGGAAACAAGAGATGGACGATCGGGTAGACAACCGATTGTGCGGCGGCAAGCATCCACGCTGGTTTGCTTGCGCCTGTGCGCGTCTCATACAGCTTCAGAGCGAGAAATGTTTCAAGATCGAACTTCATGTCTGTCGCGTGAAGGCATCACCTAACGACGTGTTCCGCCCATGGCAAGATCGTCGTGAGAGAGGCGTTTGGATTGGATGCTCTCATTGCGGCGGAGGATTCCTGCGGATGGCTAGACGGACTATCGAGGTCTTGGGCTGAGGCATGTATCCTGTCGTTTTTGGAGCAATTCCATCCTATTTTGCGCTGTGGGCGGTGGCTGCCCTTACCGCGCTTGCTGCCGGCGTATTTCTTGTGCGTCGCGAGGAACCGCACGCCTCGGTGCCTCGGGTCACGCTGGGATTGTTGCTTTGCATCGTTGTCGTATTGGCTGTATCCGTTCGGTGAACCGCGTCTGTTAGCGTCGACGTAAGAAGGGGCATGATCCACGATCGCGGAGGTGGATCATGGAGTC
>DASPMH010000385.1:0-11111 GCA_035627175.1 Terriglobales bacterium
AGCGATAGCTGGCGCAGCCGCAGCAACGCTGAATCATCAATTGTTGCCGCCGCGCCGCTTCGAAGAAAGGAGCGAGCTCGGCAGTCACCACCGGCACCGGTCGCATCACCATCTATCCATGCCGTCGGCGAAGTTGATCGAGTCCATTCCAGCTCGCGCCAAGCTCAGACGCTCAAAATCAGAGTCGAGTGGGTCGACAAAATCCCGCCGTTGCCACTGACCAGCGCCACCTCGGCGCCTTCGACCTGCCGCTGCCCACCCTCGCCGCGCAGCTGTATCACCGCCTCGGAGACCGGGGTCATCCCCCACATGTAGAACGACGACAGCTGGCCGCCGCCGGTGTTGAGCGGCAAGGACCCGCCCGGCGCAAGCTTGCCGTCGGCGACGAATGGGCCGCCTTCGCCCTTGGCGCAGAAGCCGTAGTCCTCGAGACAGACCAGCACCGTGAAGGTGTAGCAATCGTAGAGCTCGACCACGTCGATGTCCGCCAGAGTGATGCCCGCCATGGCGAACGCGGTCTCCTTCGCCAGCACCGCCCCGGAGGTCAGTGTCTCGGCAGGATCGCCGCCCGGGTGTCCTTGTCCCATGCCCTGAATCAGCACCGGTCTCTTTTTCAGATCGCGGGCGCGCTCGCTCGAGGTGACGATCACCGCCAGCCCGCCGTTGGAGACGAGGCAGCAATCGAACAGATGAAAGGGCTCGACGATCCAGCGCGAGCGGTGGTAGTCCGCGATGCTCATCGGGGTGTCGTGGAACTGCGCCGCGGGATTCTTGTTCGCCCACTGCCGCTCGGCGACCGCGATCGCACCGAGGTGATCGTTGCTCGTGCCGAAAAGATGCATGTGGCGCCGTGCCACCATCGCGTACATCGCGTTGACCCCGAACTGCCCGTAGGCGGCATCCAGTCCGCGGGCGAAGCCATAGGCCCCGGCCGATCCGGATCCGCTCTTCTCTCCCGGCTCCTTGGCGGGCTTGGGCGGTTTCAACGGCGCATCGGAGAAGACGCAGGCCACCGTCGAGCACAGCCCGGCAGCGATCGCCTGGGCGGCGTGTTGGATCATGATGCAGGCGGTGGCGCCGCCGGCGTTCATCGTCGCCGACAGTTGGAGATGGCGCAGGCCCATCGCCTGCTGCAGCTGAAACGACCCCATGCCGCCGTCGTTCCAGCTCAAGCCTGGGTTGAGCAGCAGGCCGTCGAGATCGGAGCGCTGCAGACCGGCGTCGTCGAGCGCGAGGCGAACCGCCTCGATGGCAAAGCCGACCTGATTGCGGTCGTAGACCTTGCCTTGCTCGGTGATCCCCAACCCGGCGATGGCCGCGCGTCCGGCGAGTGACATGGGCGCAGGTTCTAGCCCCTTGCGGGGCCAGCGGCCAGGGCGCGCAGAAATCCCCCGCGAGCGCGAGGGAATTCTGTGCCCATCCTTCCGAAAGGTGGCTGCTTGAGTCTGACCGTTCCGCTATAGCTGCCGGTTCCGCACATGCCACAGCCTTGGATCCAAATCACCGGCGCCCGTCAGAACAACCTGAAGGGGATCGACGTCCGCATTCCGCTCAACGAGCTGACCGTCATCACCGGCCCGTCCGGCTCGGGCAAATCGAGCCTCGCCTTCGATGTGCTCTACGCCGAGGGCCAGCGGCGCTATGTCGAGAGCTTCTCGGCCTACACCCGCCAATTCCTCGATCGCATGGACAAACCGCAGGTCGATCGCATCGAGGGGATCCTACCGGCGATCGCCATCGCCCAGGGCAACAGCGTCAAAACCTCGCGCTCGACGGTCGCGACGATGACCGAGCTGCACGACCACTTCAAACTTCTCTTCGCCAAGATCGCGGTGCTTCACTGCCAGGGCTGCGGCGAGCCGGTGCGACCCGACACCGCCGAGTCGATCTGGCAGAAGCTGCTCGCCGCCGCAGAGAACCAGCGCGCCCTGATCACCTTTGCCGTGCCGGTGCCGCGCGACCTGCCGTGGGCCGACGTCCGCGCCGGCTTGGAAGCTTCCGGCTTCCGCCGCATTTGGCGCGACGGAGGCGTGCTCGACCTCGAGGAGCACGATGCCGCGGCCGGCGAGCGCAGCGAGCTACTGACGGTCGTCGCCGACCGGGTGGTGCTGCAACGACAGGCGCGTAGCCGCGTCGTCGATTCGATCGAGCAGGCGCTGCGTTTCGGCAAAGGCCGAGCCGCCGCGATATTGATCGACAGCGAGCCGGGCATCCTACCGTTCGCCACCGCGCTCGTCTGTCCGCGCTGCGACCTAGCCTACAAGGAAGCGACCCAGAACCTCTTCTCGTTCAACAATCCTCTCGGCGCTTGCGAGACCTGCCGCGGCTTCGGCCGCGTCATCGACCTCGATCTCGACCTGGTCATTCCCGATCCCGCCAAGACCTTGGGCGACGGTGCGATAAAACCGTGGAGTACCAAGGCGACGGAGTGGGAGCGCAACGAGTTGCTCGCCTTCTGCCGCAAACGCGGGATTCCCAGCGACGTCTGTTTCGAGCGCCTCAGTCAAGCGCAGCGCGCTCTGATCATCGAGGGCGAGGGCAAGTGGCACGGCGTGCGCGGCTGGTTCCGTTGGCTCGAAGGGCGCACCTACCGCATGCACGTGCGGGTCTTCCTGTCGCGCTACCGCAGCTACCGGCTATGCCCGACCTGCCAGGGCGCACGCCTCAAGCCGGAGGCACTCCTCTACCGTGTCACCGGCCGGAGCATCGCCGATGTTCAGAACATGAGTGTCGCCGAGGCCGCGGCATTCTTCGATGCGATCGAGCTCGATCGCACCGCCGAGACGGTCGCGCACCTGATCTTGAAGGAGATCCGCAGCCGGCTGCGCTACCTGCTCGAGGTCGGTCTCGACTACCTGACCCTCGATCGCCAGTCGCGGACGCTCTCGGGCGGCGAGCTGGCGCGGGTCGACCTCACCACGGCCGTCGGCTCGTCGCTGGTCAATACGCTCTACATTCTCGACGAGCCGTCGGTCGGTCTTCATCCCCGTGACAGCCGCCGGCTGGTGCGGATCCTCAAGACACTGCGCGCCAAGGAGAACACCGTAGTCGTGGTCGAGCACGACAGCGAGATCATTCGGGCCGCGGACCATGTCATCGATCTCGGACCGGCGGCCGGTGAGCGCGGCGGCGAGCTGGTCTTCGCCGGGCCGGTCCGCGAGCTGCTGGTGTCGCCGAGCTCGTCGACCGGCGCCTATCTCAGCGGCAGCCGCAAAATGCGCACGCCTCAGGTGACCAGCGCCGCGGGCGACGAGCGCAAGCTGGTCATTCGCGGCGCGCGCGAGAACAATCTCAAGGACCTCACGGTCGAGCTGCCGCTCGGCAAGCTGGTGTGTGTCACCGGCGTCTCCGGCTCGGGCAAGTCGACGCTGGTCGAAGATGTTCTCTATCGCGGCCTGCGGCGACAGCTCGGCCAGCCCGCCGGCGTGCCGGGGGCGCACGATGCGATCGAAGGTGTCGCTCACATCCATGACGTGGTGCTGGTCGATCAATCCCCACTGGGCACGACCTCGCGCGCCAACCCGGCGTCGTACGTCAAAGCCTACGATCTGATTCGCGAGCAGTTCGCCCGCACGGCGATGGCGAAGATGCATGGCTTCACCGCGGCGACCTTCTCTTTCAATGTCGACGGCGGCCGCTGCGAATCGTGCAAGGGCGAGGGGTTCGAGCGGGTCGAGATGCAGTTCCTCTCGGACGTCTACGTCCGCTGCGGCGCCTGTGACGGCAAGCGTTTTCGCCGCGAGGTGCTCGAGATTCGCTGCCGCGACAAGAGTATCGACGAGGTGCTGCAGCTGACCGTCAGCGACGCGCTCGAGCTGTTCGCCGACCAGCGCGAGCTATCGGCGCGTCTGCGCGCGCTCGCCGACGTCGGCCTCGACTATCTGCGGCTGGGGCAGCCGCTCAACACGCTGTCGGGCGGTGAGTCGCAGCGGCTCAAGCTCGCGGCCGCGATCGGCCGAGAAGCCAAGGCGGCGACCTTGTTCCTGCTCGACGAGCCGACCATCGGCTTGCATCCTTCCGATATCGAGAAGCTGCTCGGCGCGCTGCGCCAGCTGGTCGAGGGCGGTCATTCGCTGGTGGTGATCGAGCACAACAGCGAGGTGATTCGCACCGCCGATTGGGTCATCGATCTCGGCCCCGAGGGCGGCCCGGGAGGCGGTGCGATCGTCGCCGCTGGCACCCCGGCGCAAGTCGCGGCCTGTCGCGCGTCGCATACCGGCAGGTTTCTGGGAGAGCCGGACGCGGAGACGATCGATCGAAGCGATGGCTCCGAGCTGCGCGTCGCCGAGACGGCGGCCGACTACGGCAAAGGGCAGATGCGGGTCACCGGCGCCAAGGAGCACAACCTGCGCGACCTCAGCATCACTCTGCCGCGCGACCAGATGATCGTGGTCACTGGCTTGAGCGGCTCGGGCAAATCGACGCTCGCCTTCGACATCCTCTACACCGAAGGCCAGCGCCGCTATCTCGACAGCCTCTCGGCGTACGCGCGCCAGTTCGTCAAGATCATGCCCCGGCCCAACGTCGACCATCTCGCCGGCGTGCCGCCGACGGTGGCGATCGAGCAGCGCATGAGCCGCGGCGGGAAGAAATCGACGGTGGCGACGATCACCGAGATCTATCACTACTTGCGCTTGTTGTGGGCCAAGCTCGGGGTGCAGCACTGCACCGAGTGCGGCGCGGCATTGTTGTCGCAGACTCGCCAGCAGATCGCCGAGCGTATCGGTGCCGAGCTCGGCAGCGAGCCGATCTCGTTGTTGGCGCCGGCGGTGCGCGGGCGCAAAGGCATCTACACCGATCTGTTCCGCTCGGCGCGCAAGCTCGGCATCGAGCAGGCCCGCATCGACGGCCGCTTCGTCGCGCTGCAGCCGGTGCCGGCGCTGGCGCGCTATCGCGAGCACAATATCGATCTGGTGGTCGGTACGATCCGGCCCGGCGAGCTCAACGTCGAGCAGCTCGATCAGCTGATCGCAACGGCGCTGCGCCTGGGCAGCGGGGCGCTGATCGCCACTACCGCGGGTGCGGTCGAGGCACCGGCAGCGCGCGGCCGAGGTAAGAGGAAATCTGTCGAGGCTCCGCCGCCCAGTTTCGACCGCATTTATAGCGAGCGTCTGTTCTGCGCCGCCTGCGGCATCGGCTATGAAGAGCTCGATCCGCGGTTGTTCTCCTTCAACAGTCGCCAAGGCGCCTGCGCCGACTGCGACGGCATCGGCACGGTCGCCAGTGTCGAGCCCGAGCGGATCGTCGGCGCGAGCGAGCAAGCGATCGGTGTGGCGCTGGCACAATCGCTCAAGCCGTTCGGCCGCGAGCTGTGGCGCGAGGTCAGCGCGATCGGCCGCGCCAACGCGGCGGCCTGGCAGCTGCCGTTGGCGCGGCTGTCGGCGAAGCAGCGCGCGGCCGTTTTCGAGGGTACTGCCAACAAGGAGGGCCTGCTCGCGGTCCTCGATCGCCACGTCGAGGACGAGAACCTCGATGCCGCGGCGCTGAACGGTTTCATGAGCGAGCGGCCGTGCAGCAGCTGCGAGGGCCATCGCCTCAATGCCCGCGCCCGGGCGGTCAAGCTCGACGGTCGCGCCATCTGGGAGCTGACCGCGCTGTCGGTGCGCGATTGTCTCGCCGAGCTCAGCAGCAAGGCCTATCGGGGACGGGCCGCGGAGATCGCCCGCGATCTGCTCAAGGAAGTCGTGGCGCGCCTGCAGTTCCTCAGCGAGGTAGGGCTGGCCTACCTGACCCTTGACCGCCGCGCCGATACCCTCTCGGGCGGTGAGGCGCAGCGGATTCGGCTGGCCGCGCAGCTCGGCTCGAGCTTGCGCGGCGTCTGCTATGTGCTCGACGAGCCGACGATCGGCCTGCATCCGCGCGACAACGCGATGCTGGTGCGCACCCTGCAGCAGCTCCGCGACCACGGCAACACGGTAGTCGTCGTCGAGCACGACGAGGCGACGATCAACGCCGCCGACCTGGTGGTCGATCTTGGGCCGGGCGGCGGCACCCACGGTGGACGGCTGATCGCGACGGGCCCGCCGGCGAGCCTGCGGCAGCAGCCGGAATCGGTCACCGGCCGCTTCCTCGGCATGCCGCGGCCGCGTCTCGGTCCGGTACGAGAGGTTGCGGGTGTGCCGCGGCTACAGGTGCGCGGCGCCCGCGAGCACAATCTCAAGAACATCGATGTCGAGCTGCCGCTGGGAGCGTGGACCTGCGTCACCGGTGTTTCGGGCTCGGGCAAATCGACGCTGGTGCGGGATGTCCTCTACAACGGCCTGCGCCGCAAGCTCGGTCTGTCGGGTGGACCAGTCGGCCAGCACCGCGATATCGCCGGCAGCGAGCGGATCCAACGGGTCATCGAGGTGGATCAGACGCCGATCGGCCGGACGCCGCGTTCGATCCCGGCGTCGTACGTCGGCTTCTACGATGAGATCCGCCGCCTGTTTGCGCTGACGGCGGACGCCCGGGTGCGCGGCTTCAGCCCGAGCCGGTTCTCGTTCAATGTCAAAGGCGGGCGCTGCGAGGAGTGCGCCGGGCAGGGCAAGCTCAAGATGGAAATGAGCTTTCTTCCCGACGTCTACGTTCCTTGCGAAGCCTGTGACGGGCAGCGCTTCAACGCCGCGACGCTGGCGGTGCAGTACAACGGCAAGAGCATCGCGGCGGTGTTGGCGATGACGGTCGAAGAGGCCGTCGACTTCTTCGCCGCGGTGCCCGCGATTGCCGGGTGTGTGCGGCTGCTCAACGACATCGGCCTCGGCTATCTGACCCTGGGGCAGGGCAGCAACACGCTCTCCGGCGGCGAGGCGCAACGGATCAAGCTCGCCTTCGAGCTGAGCAAGCCGTCGCGCCAGCGGACGATGTACGTCCTCGACGAGCCGACCACCGGCCTGCACTTCGCCGACGTCGACCGCCTGATCGGAGTGATTCACCAACTGGTCGACCGCGGCGACACGGTGGTCACCATCGAGCACAACCTCGACATCATCAAGGAAGCCGACTGGCTGATCGATCTCGGCCCGGAAGGCGGCGATGCCGGCGGCGAGGTGGTCGCCATGGGACCGCCGCTGGGGGTGCTGGGGAATCCGGGCTCGCAGACGGCGCGCTACCTGCGCGAGTTTCTGGCGACGCCGAAGTCGAGCCCCACCAAGGCGCGCAGGACACGAAAGAAGGCGCCGGTATAGCTGCCGTCGGGGTGTGCGCCCCCTTTCCCAAAGGGATGACGTCTTCCGCCGGCGAAAGACGTCATCGCCGCAGGTGCGCGGGATTTCTGCGCCCGAGGGAGGGGACCGGAACGGTTAGCGGCGGCGGCGGATCGCCAGCAGCATCGCCGGGGCGAGCAGCCAGAGAGCGCGTTGATTGCCGCTGCTCGCCGGGGTGATGGCGCAGCTGTCGTCATCGACGCGGGTGCGCGGCGCGGTGGCGGTCGGCGGTCCGACCGTGGCGGTCGACACTTCCGTTGGGGTGCGGGTGAAGGTCCGCGTTGCGGTGCTGCTCGGTGTGCTGGTCGAAGGCACCTCGGTGCTGGTCGGTGTCGCCGTCGCCGCCGGAGTGGTCGGCGTCGCCGGAGCCGTCGGCGTCTCGGTCGCCGTCGGCGCCACTTCCGTCGCCGTTTCGGTGGCGGTGTTCTCCGGCGTCGCCGTCAGCGTCGGCGTGTCGATCATCGTCGGAGTCTCGGTCGGCGCCTCGGTCTCGGTCTCCGTCGCGGTGGTGGTCGCCGTCGCCTCTTCGGTCGGCGTCGGCGTCGGCGTCGAGGTGTGTTCCTTGGTAGCGGTCGGCGTCGGCTGATTGATCGGCACGCACTCCATCGACTCGGTATCGCAGAAGGCGCCGCAGACGCCGGTGCAACCGACCGGGCAGAGACCGTCGGTCGGCTCGACGCACATCTCGCCGGGGCAATCGCAGCAGATGTCGCCGATGCTGCCCGGGGCGCTGTCGTTGGGAGCGCGGAAGACGTCGTTGACGCCGTTCAAGTCGAGCACCGTCGGATCGAGATTGCTCGCTGCCGAGGCGAAGGTGATCACCCGGCCGTTGCCGCTGATGCCGATCGGCGCGTCGGGAATGCCGGCGTTGGCTTGCACGCCGTTGCCATTGACGTCGACCAAACGAATGGTCCCGGTCTCGCGGTCGCGGACGTAGACACTCGGCAGGCCGTTGACGTCGCCGATCAGCAGATCGGTGGCGAGCGATCCGAAGGGCACGAAGCGCGCATCCCAGCTGATGCCCGGCGGGAAGGAGGCGTCGTTGGCGCTGTCACCGTCGTAGCTGATGCTGATCAGCTCGGTGCGATTGAGGCCGCGGTCGCGAAAGAAGACGTCGACGGCATCGTTGTGGTCGTTGGGAACGAGGTTGTCGGCGAGCGACTTGTAGGCGACGCCGCAACCGTGGGCGCTGATCACCGGCACGATGCTGTCGCCGTTGCCCTGCTGGCCCATGTCGCCGATGCTGATGCGCTCGATCTCGTTGGTGCGGCGGTTGCAGACGAAGATGTCGACGGCATTGTTGGTGTCGCCGTCGACGAGATTGTCGGCCAAAGAGGCGAAAGCAACGAAGTCGCCTTCCGGGCTGATCGCGGCGGCGAAGCTCGAACGATTGCCCTGAACATCACAAACCCGTTCGGTTTCGCCCGTCGAGCGGTTGTAGACGAAGATGTCGGACGCGTTGTTGGTGTCGTTCTCGACCAGGTTGGTCGCCAGGGATTGGAAAGCGACCAGGTTGCCGTCGGCGGTGATCGCCGGGAAAAGGCTGGCGCCGTTGGCCAGCTCCCCGTTGAGGCCGCGGCTGATCAACTCGGTGATCCCGGTCGCCGGGCTGCTGCCGACGTCGCGGATGCGGACGAACACGTCGGTATGGTTGTTGGTGTCGTTGGCGACCAGGTTGGCGGCTTCGGAGTAGAAGGCGACGATATCGCCGGCACCGTTGAGGCTCGGTTGGCCGCCGGCGAGGTGGCTGGCGCGGTCGCCGATGACGCCTTCGCTGCTGACGCTGATGCGCTCCATCGTGCCGGTGTTGTAGTCGTAGAGGTAAACGTCGCGGGCGCCGTTGGTGTCCATCGCCACCAAGTTGCTGGCATCCGAGTAGAAGGCGATGACGCTGCCGTCGCGGTTGGCGCTCGGTCCCTGGCTGGCGGCATTGCCTGAGCGATCGCCGGTGAGGGCGACGCTGACCAGCTCGATCGGCTGGGCGTCGGCGGCCAGTGCGGGCAGCAGTCCGACAAGGACCAACAGCATCTTACGGAGTCGTTGCGACGCCACCATCATCTCTCCATCTCCCATCACAATCTCCCTAGTTCGCCGAGCTGTTACCGACTGCCGCATCCGGCATGCCGCAATCTGCCGCAAAAGCCCAAATCTGGCAACTTACAAGCGCAACTCTCCTGCTGTAGCGCGCGCTCTCCGAGCGCGCGGCCGCGGCCCACCAGGTCGGCTCGGAGAGCCGACGCTACAGCCCTGAGGATCTCTATCTGCCGCGTTGCTGCCTGCGTGCGCAGCGACTATCTTCGCGGGGCCTCTGTTTGCCATGGCCGAAATCCGCGCTCAGCTGCTGCGCCTCTGCCGGCGCGCCAACCTTTACACCGCTCAGCAGGCGTTGTGGCTGACGGCGAGCCTCGTCCTCCTCGCCGGCGCAGCGTTGATCGCCGGCAGCTCGCGCCTAATCGCACCGCAATTTCGCCTACTGACGTGGATCGCCCTGCTCGGCATCGTTGCCGCGACCGTGGCCGCCTTGGTCTGGCTGCGACAACATTGGTTGCGGCCGCTGCCGGCGGCACGGCTCGCCGACCGGTGCGGGCAGCTGCAAGATCGGCTGACTACCTTACTCAGCGTGCGGCCGAGCGAGATCCAGTCTGGGCTCGGCCCGTTGCTGTGCGCCCAACTGCTCGAACGGCGCGAGCAGTGGCTGCCCGAGCGCTTGCTGCCGCGGCGGCTGCCGCGCTCGTTCTGGCTCTTCGCCGCCAGCTCACTGGTGCTGCTCGCTTGTCTCTGGAACGAACAGCAGCGCGCCGCGATGACCACCGGCCCCGACAGCGCCACGTCTCCGCCGCAGCTGGCGGACCTGACACGCCTCTCCGCTCATGACCTTGCCGGTGAAGCCGGCGAGCCGCGAGCTGCCGGCGGTGTGCTCCGCCGTGGTGCGGGTGCGGGCGGCGCTGATGGACAGCGGGCTCGGGGAGATACGACACCTGACGGAGGGCGCGCTCGGAGAGCGCGCGCTACAGCGGAGGGGTTGGCCTCGCTGCCGGATCGGCTGCAGCAGGCTCTCCAGCAGGCGCTCGCCGAGCCGGCGCGTGGTGCCACCGGCACCGGCGAAGCGGACCTCGATGCCGGAGATGCCGCGATCGCCGGTCTCGGCGGCGCCCGGCCGATCTCGCAGCTGACCGAGCCGAACGACGCGGACGCTGACGCAATGAAGAAGGGCTCGGCCAACGGGGCCGGGGCGCGACACGACAGCAGAGCGTCGCCAGGTGCGCCGCCACCCGCGAGCGGCGAGCCCGCCCAGGGCGAGCTGTTCGGCGAGGGCCTGCCGGCGCAGGTACACCCCGGCCAACCTTTCAAGCTGACACTGACGACCTTCTTGAGTGGTAGCGGCGGAGGCGGTCCGGAGCGCCAGATGCCGGTCGGCGTTGGCGCCGAGGATGGCGGTGCCTCCACCGGCGGCGGCGCCTTGCACCCGCAACAGCGCGAGGACGACCTGCTGCACAAGCGCGACGTGCCGGTCGAATACGAGGATGTCGTTCGGCGCGCCTACGCACGGGGAGCAGATCTCGATGGCGACTGAGGCTGCCGCCGCCGAAGTCCGGCAATTCGCCGAGCAGTTCCAGCGTATCCGGGCTCAGGTCGGCCGGGTCGTCATCGGCCACGAGGAGCTGCTCGACGAGATCCTGATCGCCTTCTTCGCCGGCGGTCACGTCTTGATCGAAGGCGTGCCGGGAATCGGCAAGACGTTGATCGTGCGCACCCTGGCGCAAGTGCTCAACCTGTCCTTCAGCCGGATCCAGTTCACCATCGACTTGATGCCGGGGGACATTACCGGCACGCGGATGCTGCTCGAGGACGGCGGACAGCGGCGCCTGGCCTTCGTTCCCGGACCGCTGTTCGCGCACGTCCTGCTCGCCGACGAGATCAACCGCA
>DASPMH010000386.1:0-2387 GCA_035627175.1 Terriglobales bacterium
CATCGGCGGCGGCGCACAACTGCTCGTGCACCCCAACACAGACGAGGTCACCAGCTCGATCGTCACCACGCTGCTGCAGAAGGGCATCGAGCGGAAGAGCATTTCATTCAAGCCCGTCGATGGCTCACGCCTGGTGCGGATGAATGTGCGTGGTGCGACGACGGAAATTTTGCAGACGATCATGAAAGGGCAGCCCGAGGTTGAGCTTTCGGTGAGCTGAAGCTCCGCGCGATTCAACGAGGCTGCTTCGTTTTATTTTGCCTTCGACGGCGCGAAGGCCTCGACGAAGCAGCATCATATGTGACAAGCCTCAGCCAATCCCGGTCTAACACGCAGCGCCAGGCGCGGGCTCCAATTCGTCGGCGGCGGCGGCGGTGGCTGCTGCTGTTGATCACCCAATTTAGCCAGATAGGTTTGGATCTCGGCGTTCAGCGCCTCCACGCGGGCCTTGCTCAGCTCGATCTGCTCCATGAGGTGCCGCCGCTGATCCAGCAGGTTTTATATGGTTTCGTTTTCGATGCGGCGATACTAACAACGCCGACGGCATCGGTCGATAGGCCAAACACGCTCACATTTCGGCTGCCTTCAAACCCGCTAATTTCCAGATCGGCGCCTTGAGCGTCATGCGCGTGCCGCTGCCGGGCGAGCTGACGACTTCGAGGGCGTCGCCGAGCTCTTGGAGGCGTCGCTTCACGCTGAACAGGCCGAAGCCGTTGATCTTCGACCCGTACCACTGCGGGTGGAAGCCGTTGCACGCGTCTTCGATGATGACCTGCAACTCGCTGTCGCTGCGGGCGAGGCGGACCCGAGCCGAGTCGGTCCCCGCGTGCTTTACCGTATTAAAGAGGATCTCGCCGACACCTTGGAAGGCCAGGGTGCGGACCGTTTCGCTCACCGGCTCGACGTCGGGTGAAACCTCGATCGCCACCTTCAGGCGGTGATGGTGGCTAATCTGCCCTAACTGCCAGACCCGCCGCCGCCGTCTACCTCCCGCCTGGCCGCGCCCATTTCTCCTGCCGACTGTGCAGCGGTATCCGCTACCGATCTTCCCTGAGCTCGCGTCGGCAACGGCGCTGGTGGCGGTTGTGAGGAGATTAACGGCCGGCAGCTCCCCGCACAGTAGGGCGGTGGAGCGAGATGGGGGCGAAATGCTAACCGATCAATGAGACTGTTTCTCACGATCGAAGCTGCTGGAAAAGGGGTAAAGCAGGGGGTTCGCGGTCATATGTGAGATTCGTTCCGCAGCGGCCCAACTTGACACCTTGAACGAGGCGACAGATGTGCGCGTCGCGCTCGCTTATTACGTGGTAGACCGGGTGAAATAGTGACGGACCTTCGTGATTATTCACCGAAGTTGCACAAGCTGACAAGTGGCCACGACCACGCTAGCGATCGTGACCACACAGGAGTAGATCGGGAATCATGCTTTTAGGTCGAACGACGCAACGGTCTTCGCGCCTTTGTCGTCCTCGATCTCGACATACAGCTTAGAGCCAGCTGGCAGCGGGTCGGGTACCTCGGCGTGGGTGTGCCAACGGTTCGGGTCTTTGGGATCTTCAATGTCCGCCTTGGCTTTGGTGGTGCCCTTGGCGTCTTCGGTGCCGATCCAGAATCGCACCGCGACGACCTTCGCGGCCGCCGCCGCGTCCGCGGGATCGATCCAGACGTTGATAGGCGCGTCGCCGCCGGCCTTGATCGCGCCTTCGTCGCGCGTGGCCTTCACTTGTAGCTACCGAAGGTCCCTTCCCCGAGGGCAACCACTTTGCCGCCGTGCCCGGGACCTTCCTTGTCCTTCTTGTCCTTGTGTCCGCCATCGGTGGTGACTTTGACGTGCAGTACTGAATCGGCGATGAAGATCGCGATGACGCCGCCGATGACCGCCAGGGGCAGGTTGACCATCACGATAATCGCGACGCGCAGCGATCCGGTGGCGAGTTGGAGGAGCATGAGCATGACGACCGTGATCGCTCCACCGGCGACGAGCAAGGTGTTGGCGGCAGACTGCTGGGCCTCGAACTGGCCGCTGAACGCGCCTTGCCGTAGGCAGAAGCTCGAAGCGGCCGGGGACGCGCAATGTGCGAGCCACCGCCCGACGGTCGACCTTAGCGAAGGTGATACCGAGGTTCTGGCGCACGTTCGCCGGGATTTCAACACGGTTGGTGACGGTGGCCCCCGGATGGTGGGTCTCACCCTTCGATGCGGGCGGGTCCTCGCCCCGGTAGGTTTCACAATTCTGTTCATGACGAAGTCCTTTGGGTCACTTTGAGTCGGAGTTGGTGCGATGGGATGGGCCGGTCAATTCATCGAGCCGGATCAAAGCGGTGGATTCGGTGGCGCGCGACTCGATCAGCCGCACCTTGGTGGCGTGTTGACGGGTCAGAGCGTCA
>DASPMH010000387.1:0-2196 GCA_035627175.1 Terriglobales bacterium
CTTGTAAGCGACGTTGACTTCATAGCGGTGGCGGTGGCGCTCTGAGATCGTGGTGTCGCCGTACAGCGCCGCGGCGTGGCTGTTGCCCGCCAGCTTGGCGTCATAGGCGCCCAGCCGCATCGTGCCGCCAAGGTCGCCGCCATGAGCGCGGGTCTGCAGCCCTTCCGGGCTCATCCACTCGGTGATGATGCCGACGACGGGCTCGTCGGTGGGGCCGAATTCGGTCGACGACGCGTTGGGAATGCCGGCCGAGCGGACGCCCTCGATGCATGCCATCTGCATGCCGAGGCATATGCCGAAGAACGGCACCTTGCGCTCGCGCGCGAAGCGAACGCTGGCGATCTTGCCTTCGGTGCCACGCTCGCCGAAGCCGCCCGGCACGAGAATGCCGTGCATCGGCTCCAGCCGAGCGGCGATCTCGTCGTCGTCCTTCTCGAATAGCTCGGCGTCGATCCAGCGGATGTGAACTTTGACCCGGTTGGCCATGCCGCCGTGGGTCAGCGCCTCGTTGAGCGACTTGTAGGCGTCCGGCAGGCCGACATATTTGCCGACGACGCCGATCGTCACCTCGCCCTCGGGGTTCTGATGGCGATCGACGATGTCGACCCAGCGGGACAGATCGGGCAGCTCCGAATCCATACCGAAGTGCCGCAGAACCTCCGCGTCGAGTCCCTCGGCATGGTATTGCAGCGGCACGGCATAGATGCTGGAAGCGTCGAGCGCCGGGATCACCGCTTCCTTGCGAACGTTGCAGAATAGGGCGATCTTGGCGCGGTCGCTTTCGGGCAGCGGCTTTTCACAACGGCACAGCAGGATGTCTGGCTGAACGCCGAGCGCCGTGAGTTCGCGGACCGAGTGCTGGGTCGGCTTGGTCTTCAGTTCGCCGGCGGCGGCGATATAGGGCACGAGCGTGACGTGGACCGAGCAGGTGCGCTCGCGGCCGAGCTCGTTGCGCAGCTGGCGAAGGGCCTCGACGAAGGGCAGCCCTTCTATGTCTCCGACAGTGCCGCCGATTTCGCAGAGGACGAAGTCCAAATCGTCGGTGTCCTCCACCGCGAAGGCCTTGATCGCGTCGGTCACGTGCGGAATGACCTGGACGGTGGCGCCCAGGTAGTCGCCTCGCCGCTCCTTGGCGATGATGTCGCGATAGATCCGGCCCGATGTGATGTTATCCGCCTGCCGCGCCGAGACGCCCGTGAAACGCTCGTAATGGCCCAGGTCGAGATCGGTCTCCGCGCCATCGTCGGTCACGTAGACCTCGCCGTGCTGATAGGGACTCATCGTCCCTGGATCGACGTTCAGGTAAGGATCGAACTTGCGAATGCGGACCTTGAACCCGCGGGCTTGCAGCAGCGCCGCGAGGCTCGCCGCCATGAGGCCTTTTCCGAGCGAGGAGACCACGCCGCCGGTGATGAAAATGTACCGCGCCATGGGAGTCGAGCCTTAATCCTGTTCACGTGCAAAGGGCAAGCCGCCAGCGGCTGCGGCCGGTTTAAATCCACAGAAACGCCGCCCCGTAAACGAGGCGGATCGCTCCGGCAGGTGGTTGCGTTACTGCTTCGCCGCGCCCGAAAGCGGATCGGCGGGCGCGGATCCGACGGCGGGATCGGCTGGAGCCTGGCCAGCCGGAGCCGGTGCCGGAGCACCGGGCTGAACTGCGCCCGAAAGCGGGTCAATCGGAGCGGCGGGAGCGCCCGGCACCGTGCGATCGAGCGAGGTGTCGATGTCGCGGCCGGTGGTCGATTCAACCGCGAGGATGGCGAGCAGGATGCTGAGGCCCACGAAGAGCGCCGCGAGGATCGCCGTCGTGCGAGTCAGGAAGTCCGCCGCGCCGCGCGCCGACATCAGGCCAGACGGGCTGCCGCCGACGCCAAGGCCGCCGCCTTCCGAACGCTGCATCAAGATGACCCCAACGAGCGCCGCGGCAACGAGCGCCTGGACGACAGTCAGAAAAATGAAAAGCGACATCGGGACGAGTTTCCGCTGATAGCTGCGACCGAATAGGGGATTGGCCGCGCATCTAGGCGCTGGAGCCCGTCAGCGCAAGCTTGTCCGGCAGTTCTCTACTGGCAGTCCTTACTGATCGCCTATGCCTGCCGCGCCGATAATCGCGGTAAAGCTCTCGGCGGTCAGGCTCGCTCCGCCGACCAAGGCCCCGCCAACCTCGTCCGCAGCGAGCAGTTCGGCGGCATTTCC
>DASPMH010000388.1:0-8510 GCA_035627175.1 Terriglobales bacterium
TTCGCTAGCGAGGTCACGCGCGTCGCACGCGAGGTCGGCACCGAAGGCAAGCTCGGCGGCCAGGCGCAAGTCCCCGGCGTCGCGGGCACCTGGGCGGACCTGGTGTTGATGGTGTTCTTGAGCTCGAGGATCTCGCCTTTCACGTCGACGGTGATCTTCTTCGACAAGTCGCCGCGGGCGACCGCGGTAGTGACTTCGGCGATGTTGCGCACCTGGCCGGTCAGGTTCGCGGCCATCGAGTTCACGTTGTCCGTCAGGTCCTTCCACGTGCCCGAGACGCCGCGCACCTCGGCCAGGCCGCCGAGCTTGCCTTCGGTGCCGACCTCGCGGGCGACGCGGGTCACTTCCGACGCGAACGACCGCAACTGCTCGACCATGGTGTTGAGCGTCTCTTTGAGCTGAAGGATCTCGCCCCGAACGTCGACGGTGATCTTGCGCGACAGGTCGCCGGCCGCGATCGCCGTCGCCACTTCGGCGATGTTTCGCACCTGACCGGTCAGGTTGCTCGCCATCGAATTGACGTTGTCGGTCAGATCTTTCCACGTACCGGCGACGCCCGGCACCTGTGCTTGACCGCCGAGCTTTCCCTCGGTGCCGACTTCGCGGGCGACGCGCGTCACTTCGGCCGCGAAGGCATTGAGCTGATCGACCATGGTGTTGATGGTGTTCTTCAGCTCCAAGATCTCGCCTTTGACATCGACGGTGATCTTCTTGGAAAGGTCACCGCGCGCGACGGCGGTGGTCACCTCGGCGATGTTGCGCACCTGGCCGGTCAGATTGAGGGCCATGATGTTGACCGAGTCGGTCAAATCCTTCCAGGTGCCGGCAACATCGGGGACGCGTGCCTGGCCGCCGAGCTTGCCGTCGGTGCCGACCTCGCGGGCGACGCGAGTCACTTCGGCGGCGAAGGCATTGAGCTGATCGACCATGGTGTTGATGGTGTTCTTCAGCTCGAGGATCTCGCCTTTGACGTCGACGGTGATCTTGCGCGACAGATCGCCGCGGGCGACGGCTGTCGCCACCTCGGCGATATTGCGTACCTGACCGGTCAGGTTGCCCGCCATCGAGTTGACGTTGTCGGTCAGATCCTTCCAGGTGCCGGCGATTCCGGGCACCTCCGCCTGGCCGCCGAGCTTACCTTCGGTGCCGACCTCACGGGCGACGCGGGTGACCTCGGCGGCGAAGCCGTTGAGCTGATCGACCATGGTGTTCATGGTGTTCTTCAGCTCGAGGATCTCGCCTTTGACGTCGACGGTGATCTTGCGCGACAGATCGCCGCGGGCGATCGCGCTGGCGACCTCGGCGATGTTGCGCACCTGAGCGGTCAAGCTGCTCGCCATCCAGTTGACGTTGTCGGTCAGGTCCTTCCACGTCCCGGCGACATCGGGCACTTGCGCCTGGCCGCCGAGCTTGCCTTCGGTGCCGACCTCGCGGCCGACGCGAGTCACCTCCGAAGCGAAGGCGTTGAGCTGATCGACCATCGTATTGATGGTCTCCTTCAGCTGCAGAATCTCGCCGCGGACATCGACGGTGATCTTGCGCGACAGATCGCCGCGGGCGATCGCGGTCGCCACCTCGGCGATGTTGCGCACCTGACCGGTCAGGTTGCCGGCCATCGAGTTGACGTTGTCGGTCAGATCTTTCCAGGTGCCGGCGACCCCGGGCACCTGCGCCTGACCGCCGAGCTTGCCTTCGGTGCCCACCTCACGGGCGACGCGGGTCACTTCCGAGGCGAAGGCGTTGAGCTGATCGACCATCGTGTTGATCGTGTTCTTGAGCGCGAGGATTTCGCCTTTGACGTCGACGGTGATCTTGCGCGACAGGTCGCCTCGGGCGATTGCCGTCGAGACTTCGGCGATATTGCGAACCTGAGCGGTCAGGTTGCCGGCCATCGAGTTGACGTTGTCGGTCAGATCCTTCCAGGTGCCGGCGACACCGGGGACCTGTGCCTGGCCGCCGAGCTTGCCTTCGGTGCCGACCTCGCGAGCGACGCGGGTCACTTCCGAAGCGAACGAGCGCAACTGCTCGACCATGGTGTTGAGGGTCTCTTTGAGCTGGAGGATCTCGCCGCGCACATCGACGGTGATCTTGCGCGACAGATCGCCGGCGGCGATCGCGGTCGCCACCTCGGCGATGTTGCGCACCTGTGCGGTCAGGTTGCCGGCCATTGAATTGACGTTGTCGGTCAGATCTTTCCAGGTGCCGGCGATGCCCGGGACATCGGCCTGACCGCCGAGCTTGCCTTCGGTGCCGACCTCGCGGGCGACGCGGGTCACCTCTGCGGCGAAGCCGTTGAGCTGGTCGACCATGGTGTTGATGGTGTTCTTCAGCTCGAGGATCTCGCCTTTGACGTCGACGGTGATCTTGCGCGACAGGTCGCCCTTGGCGATGGCGGTGGCGACGTCGGCGATGTTGCGGACCTGGCCGGTCAGGTTGGAGGCCATGGAGTTGACCGAGTCGGTCAGGTCCTTCCAGGTGCCGGCGACGCCGGAGACCGCGGCCTGGCCGCCGAGCCGGCCCTCGGTGCCGACCTCGCGGGCGACGCGGGTGACCTCGGCGGCGAAGGCGTTGAGCTGGTCGACCATGGTGTTGATGGTGTTCTTCAGCTCGGCGATCTCGCCGCGGGCGTCGACGGTGATCTTGCGGCTGAGGTCGCCGCGGGCCACGGCGGTGGTCACCTCGGCGATGTTGCGCACCTGAGCCGTCAAGTTGACGGCCATGGCATTGACCGAGTCGGTCAAATCTTTCCACGTACCGGCCACGCCGGGCACGATCGCCTGGCCGCCGAGCTTGCCCTCGGTGCCGACTTCGCGGGCGACGCGGGTCACCTCCGAAGCGAACGAGCGCAGCTGGTCGACCATGGTGTTGATCGCTTCCTTCAGCTGGAGGATCTCGCCGCGAACGTCGACGGTGATCTTGCGCGACAGGTCGCCGTTGGCGACGGCGATGGTGACCTCCGAGATGTTGCGCACTTGGTCGGTCAGGTTGCTGGCCATCGAGTTGACGTTGTCGGTCAGCGCCTTCCACACGCCGCTGACGCCCTTCACCTGGGCCTGGCCGCCGAGCTTGCCGTCCGTGCCGACCTCGCGGGCAACACGGGTCACCTCCGAGGTGAAGACGCTCATCTGCTCGATCATCGCGTTGACGATGGTTGCCGAGCGCAGAAACTCGCCTTCCAGAGGACGTCCTTCGACCTCGAGCCGCATCATCTGCGACAGATCGCCCTGCGCCACCGCGGCGATGGCGCGAGTGACCTCGGCGGTCGGCCAGAGCAGGTCCTCGATCAGATTGTTGACGCAAGACTCCATCTCGCCCCAGGCACCGATGCGGCGCTCGATGGCAAGGCGGCGGCGGGTACGGCCTTTTTTGCCGACCGCCTGACCAACCCGTTCGAGCTCGCGGGCCATGCGGGCATTGGAAGCGACGATGTCGTTGAAGGTGTCGGCGATCTTGCCGCCGAGGCCGGTCCAATCTCCAGGTAATCGCGCCGAGAAGTCGCCGTCGCGCACCGCCTGTAGGGCGCTCAACAGATCACGCAACTCCACCTGATCGTTGAACGCGCCGCCCGCGGCGCCCTCAATGAGGTTGGTTTCCATCTTGCACTCCCCAGTGAGGCGTACGGCTAAGGCATCGTTCGCCAATCCGCCCCATCCTTATAATATCAAGGTTCCGGCCAGCCTCACCTGGAACGGCGGGGGCGTCAATATATATTTTTACGTAGGCGGCGCCTTTCCTGCGGCCCTCCACGGCATGATCAGCCTTGCTATTGGCCTGCGGCCAGCCTACGACCAGGCATCTTCCTCCCTCCTCGGGAGTGCGAGGTGAAGGATGAGATTCAGCTCCATTGTTTCCTTTCTGTTCGTCGGGCTGCTGGCCGCGCCTGTGACGGCGACACCGCTTACGGCAGCCGTCGCCGCCAACGAGATCGAGCTGGCGCGATCGTTGTTGCAGGCCGGCGCGGATGTCAACGAGCTCGACGCTGAGCTCGAAAGTCCGCTCGGTTTCGCTGTGCGCAACGGCTCGCCGGCTCTGGTGGAGCTGCTGTTGAGCCGCGGAGCCACGGTCGATAAGCCCAACGGCATCGGCGTGCGGCCGTTGCATGTCGCTGCCGCCAATGGCCGGACGGCAATCGTCAAGCTGCTCCTCGACAAGGGCGCCGACCTCAATGCCACCAATGCTCATTCCGCAACCGCGCTCGGAGTTGCGGTGCAAGAGGGCAGGGCGGACATCGTCCAGCTGCTCCTCAGCCGCGGTGCGGCTGTCGATGCCCGCAACGTGCACCAGGCGACGCCCTTGCACATCGCCGCCCAGCTCGGACGGGAAGATCTCGCCATCTTACTGCTGGACCACCGCGCTAGCATCGATGCCGCCAACAGTGTCGGCGCGACACCGCTGCACCTCGCCGCCGAAGCCGGCATGGTCGATGTGGTGATGCTGTTGTTGGCCCGCGGCGCTGATCGTAACGCGCGCAATCAATCCGGATCGACAGCGGTCGACATGGCCGTTCCGGGCAATCCGGTCTTGCCGTTGCTGCGCGTCGGCACCGCGCCGGCGGCCGACGCCCCGGCGGTCGCACCGCAATAGCGGCGATCGCGGTCAGGCGTGCCGCGCGCCTGCGCCGCATGGCTCGCAGAAATCCCCCGCGCCTGCGGCGCTGCCTCCTTGGAAAAGGGGGCGCACACCTGGAGGCTCAGCTCGTGGGCTATTGGAAGCTGCAGAGGTACTCGGTGATGCCCTCGTCGACGGCGATGTCGAACGAGGATTGCGCCGCTACCTCAAAGGCCGTTCCCGGCCCATAGGTCTGCCACTCGCCGCCAGCGATACGGACCCGACAGTTGCCGGCGATGATGTCCATCCGCTCCGCCGCGGCGGTGTTGAAGGTGAACGTTCCCGGGTAGATCAAGCCGACCGTCTGTTTGCGGTCGCCGCGCAGCACGGTGTGGCTGACGACTTTGCCGTCGAAATAGATGTTGGCTTTGCAGACGACGGTGGCCGCCTCGATGCGCTCGGTCTGTTGCGATGCCATGGGGGTGGCTTCTAGCGACGCTGGCGGGCCTGGCGCAAGCGCTCGGCTACCAGGAGACACCTAGACCGACGGAGACGTACAGGCTGTTCTTCTCGGCGTCCTCGGCAGGCGAGCTGTCGAAAGCGTCGGTGAGCGTCGCCCGCAGATTCAGCGGGCCGATGATCGGGATGGTGACCCCGGCTTCGGTACGCAGCAGGTAGTCGCCGGTCCAGTCGCTGACCGACGGCAGATAATCCAAGCGCCAGTCGAAACGCCCGAACGAAAAGTGTACCTGCGCCATCGCGCCGAAGGCGACGGCGAAGTACTGGTCGGTCTCGCTGCCGAAGTAGTTCTCGTAGATGTACGCGCCGCCGCTCTCGAGGCCGAGGAAGTTGCGCTTGGTTTCGCTGAGTTGGTCGAGCCATACCAAGTAGCCGGCGCCGAGCTTCGGCACGGCGCGCAGGCTCAGGCTCTGGATCGCGTCGTATTGGAGGTCGCCGGAGAGCAATCCGTAGAAACGCGGCGTGATCTGGTATTCGCCGCGCACCAGACCGCGCCACTCATCTTGCAACGTTGTTTCTTCGGTTTCGTCTTCGCCGGTGGCTTCGTTGCGCCGCTCGCTCTCCTGACGGCCGAAGCGATAGCTCGCTGCGGTGATCAACCGGGTTGGCGCCTTATTGCGTGTGGCCTCGAAGGCGAAGAGCATGCCCAAGGTGTCGACCGTGCTCTGCGCCGAGTGAAACGAGACGTCGAAGTTGCCATCCCAATAGCGCCAGGTGCTGCGCAGGCGATCGGTTAGTGCCGGCGTAGTGCCGGCAATCGGCAGGCCGAGCTGCAACGCCGCAACCTCGACCGTCGCCTCGTTCAGCTGCAGCTTGCCGTCGCGATAGCCATGCAACGGCGAATACACCGCGTCGTCATCGCCGTGGAGGATCTGGAAGACCTTCTCGCTGCGCAGGTTCTCGACGTCCTTCCACTTCACCATCAGCACCCCATCGCCGTACTCGGGCTGAAGCTCGACGCCCGTGCCGGTCAGACGGTTGATCGTGCCGCGCAGCGTGGTGCCTCGCGCGGTCACTTCGTCGTCGGCCCATGCCGTGGTGGCGCTCACCGCAAACCAGGACAACACTGGCCACAACCACAGAGCCGTTCGCATCATTGGTCTCCTCTCGATTCCGTGGGGTTCGTATGCCAGTCAAGGTAAAATGACCAGAGCTCGAGCCCGCCGGTGAAAATGGTTTGCGACGCCGACCGCCGCTGCTATGAAGCCGCGGTCATGGCCACCATTTCGTCCGTCAGCGGGCCGCTCGACAGCGATTGTCTCGGCTTCACCTTGATGCACGAGCATGTCCTGATCGCCGACTGGTCGATGCGGCAGGCTTTCCCCGACTACATCGAAGTCGAGTCCTTTCTCGCCGAAGCGGTGGTCGAGCTGAAGCAGGCCGTCGCCGCCGGCGTCCGTACCATGGTCGACCTGACTCCGATCAATCTCGGTCGCGACATTGAGATCATCCGCGCCGCCGCGGAGGGCTCGGGAATGCAGATCCTGGCAGCGACAGGCTTCTACTTCACCGAGGAGCCGCGCCTGGAGTGGTGGTCGCACGAGCAACTGCTCGACTATCTGCTGCGCGACTTGGGCGAGGGGATTCAGGGTACCGGAATCAAAGCGGCGATCATCAAATGCGCCACCGATCGGCTCGGTGTCACCGAGCTCAACCGCAAGCTGCTCGAGGTCAGCGCCCGAGCCCATCGGCGCTCCGGCGTGCCGATCTCGACCCACAGCTCGGCGCACCACGAAAACGGCTTGTTGCAGCAAGACGTGTTCGAAGCCGAAGGGGTCGATCTCAGCCGCGTCGTCATCGGTCATTGCGGCGATAGCCAAGATCTCGCCTACCTCGAAAAGATCTTGTCACGGGGCAGCACCATCGGCATGGATCGCTTCGGCGTCGACATGCTGCTACCTACCGAGCAACGAGTCGGCACGATCGTCGAGCTCTGCAAGCGCGGCTGGGCCAAACAGATGGTCCTCTCCCACGATGCTTCGTGCCACATCGACTGGTTCTCCAAAGAGATGCTGCGACAGACGGCGCCGAGGTGGAATTTTCTCCACATCCCCGCGGACGTCGTGCCGTCGCTGCGCGAGCACGGCGTTGCGGAAGAACACATTCACGCCATGACCGTCGCCAACCCCGCCCGCATCTTTGCCAGCCAGGGCGCCTACTGAGGTGGAGCGTCGATACCTGCTGATCTGCACTCTCGCCGGGCTGGTGCTCGGCTGGCTGCCGATATTGGTTCACGGTCCGATCCCGGAAAAATTCGACGCGCTCTACATCCGCGGCAGCACCGCCGTGTGGAGCTACTACGTCGCCCGCTGCAGCATCGGGTTCCTGATCGGCATCACCTGGTGGCCGGCACCATGGTATTTGCGCGGCCCACTGTGCGGATGGTTGGTGGTCGGACCGTTGACGTTGATATCGGTGGCGATGCCCGGGTGCGGGCCGCCCTGCATGGCGACCAATCTGACTAGCGCAGCGACGCTCGGTTTGATGATCGCTGCGATCGGCGAGCGCTTCGGTCGGGTTTGACTCGCCTCACTCGGCGGCCGCCAGCTCGGCATCGAGAATCTCGATCTTCGCTTTGGCGCGTAGCTCGGCGACCATCTGGCGCCGCTTCTCTTCGCGCCGCTCTTTCAACAACACGTTGCGGATCTGCGCTTCGACCTCGGCAAGCGGACGGATGCCCGCCGGCCGCTTGTCGGTGACCGTCAGGATGCTGAAGCCGAGCCGAGTCTGGAAGACTTCGCTGATCTCGCCGCGCTCCAGGGCGAAAGCTTGGTCTTCGAATTCCTGCAGCATCTCGCCGCGGGCGAAGTAGCCAAGATCGCCGCCGGAGCGCGCCGTACCGGGGTCTTCCGAATTGAGACGAGCGAGCTCGGCGAACTCGCGACCGGCGCGCAGCTCCTTCAACATTTGCAATGCCTTGTCGTGGGCCCGGCGGCGAACCTCGGGACCGGCATCGGCAGGTACTCGGATCAGTATATGACTGGCACGCACTTGGGCCGGCCGGCTGAACTGTTCCTGATTGGTGTTGTAAAACTCGCGCGTATCGTCGCTGTCGACCTTCGCTTCGTGCCAGACCTTACTCTCGAGGAGCTTGTCGACGGCGATCGTCTTGGCAGTGTCGCGCCGCAGCTGGTCCCGGCTCAACCCTTTCGAGCGCAGCGCCTGGTCGAAATCTTCATTCGAGGAGAACCGCTCCCGACTGCGGCGAATCGCCGCATCGACCTCGGCATCGCTGACTTTGATGCCGCGCGCTTGGCTCTCGGTGTAGAGCAGCTCGAGCTCGATCAGCGAGCGCAAGGCATCGCGGCGCAGCTGCGCCCGCTGTGGCTCATCGAGCTTGCGGGCGGAGAGGCTAACCGTTGCGTCGGTGACGTCATCGAGCGATTTGCGCAAGATCGGCGTGCCGTTGACCAGGGCTACCACGTCGCTGGCGACCAAGCCGG
>DASPMH010000389.1:0-8740 GCA_035627175.1 Terriglobales bacterium
TGATCTTGCTGGCGGCCTGGGGATCGGCGGCGTCGAGGTCGGGGAACGGGAAGCCCATGATGTACGGCGGCTGCAGGCCGGTGACCGCATCGACGACGTGGCCCTTGTCGCTCACCTTGAACTTGCCTTTGTTGGCGGCGCTGGCCTCGAGGAACTCGGGAGCGAACTGGTAGACGCCGAGAGGCCAATCGACGATGGGATTGGCGTAGTGGCCCTTCTTGTAGTGATCGAGAATTTCCGGAGGCAGCAGGCCTTCCGCTTTCTGGTAGCTCGACTTGTCGAGCGTCTCGCCCGGGTTGAGACCGGGGCCGGTCTCGGCGAACGCCGCCGCTGGCAGCAGCGCAATCAAAGCGAGCAGGAACAGACGCATCACTTTCGGCATCACGACCTCCGAACCGGAAAGATGGAATTCGCAGCGGGAATGGATAGGTCGGGCAAGCTACCGATGTCGGCACAGCGGTGTCAACACGCGGCCCGAGCAGTAACCAGGCAGCAGATCAATCCCCTCTCCTTTCTCGATCCGCGCCTGGGTTCTTCGCTCGCTCGCGGAAATCCCCCGCGCCTGCGGCGCTGATGCCTTCCGCCGGCGGAAGGCATCAGCCCTTTGGGAAAGGGGGCGCACACTCAAGGGAGTTGGGTTCGGATGCTGGTGACGATTTCGTCTGGGGTGGCGTCGATGTCGACGGTGACGACGCCTTGCGGCTCTTCGAGCGTTTCGAATTGGCTGCGCAGCAGGGCTGGGTTCATGAAATGGCGGTGGCGTTGCTCGAGCCGGTCGCGGATCAGCTCGTAGTCGCCGCGCAGGTAGATCACCTCGGCCCCGGCGTTGTCGCGCAGCAACCGGTCGCGATGCGCCTGGCGCAAGGCGGAGCAGGCCAGCACCGCGCTGCCGCCGCTGGTCAGGATCGAGTGCACCAGACCGTGGAGCGCGTCGAGCCACTCGGCGCGGTCGCCGTCGGTCAGAGCGACCCCTTGGCGCAGGCGCTCGATGTTGCCGGCGGAATGATAGTCGTCGGCGTCGTAGAACGGCCAGCCGAGCTCGGCAGCGAGGCGGCGGCCGATGGTCGTTTTCCCCGAACCAGACACCCCCATCAGAATCAAGACGCGCGGCCGCGGTGCTGCTCGGTCCGCCATCTCACTGCGCCGAGCTTCGCAAGGCTCGGCGCATCACCACACGGAGCTCCACCGGCAAGCCGCGCCGCGTTTCGGCATCGACGAGAGCACGCAATTCGGGACCCTGCTCTGCCGCTGGCAGCACCTGAAAACCCAGGCGGGCGTAGAAGGGCATGTTCCAGGGAACGTCGCGGAACGTCGTCAAGGTCAGCGATCGGTAGCCGCCTTGGCGCGCCCACTCGGCGACCGCTTCGACCATCGCTCTGCCGAGCCCGCGCCGGCTATGGTCGGGATCGACGTCGATCTCGTCGAGATGCGGCTGCCTGTCCGCCATCTCTACGAAGGCAAAACCGACCGGGCGATCGCTCTCGTCGGCCGCGACCCACAGCAAGCCATGTTCGTGACAATGGGCGAAATCCTCCAGCGCGGTCGCGTCGTCGTCGGTGATACCTCCGAGCCCGACCTCGGCGAACATCCGCGCCGCGCGTCGCTCCACCTCTTGCAACCGTTCGAATTCATCGGCGCGCGCTTTGCGGATGCGATAGGGAGCGGGGATCTTCATGTCGCCGGCGCACACAATGGATCCTGTTTGACCTGTTCGAGCAGCGCCGGGTCGTCGGTGAACAGACCGTCGACACCCATCTGCCGCAGGCGACACATCTCGCCGCGATCATTGACCGTCCAGGCGTGGACCTTGAGACCGAGCTGGTGGGCGCGGCCGAGATAGGTCGGCTCGACCAATTCCTTAGGTGGTTGGATGTATCCGGCCGGCGGCTGATAGCTGTCGAGGTCTTGCGGTGCAATGAAGGCAAGCTCGGCGATCTCGCGACTGGTGAACGCCGTGCGCGCGTCCGGCGCGAGCTGGCGGATCTGCTCGATCGGTTCGGGCGCGAAAGCAGCGAAGACGGCGTGATCGAGAATGCCGCGCGCCTCGAACAGCGCGATGACCGCGGCAGCGATCGCGGGCGCGCGCTGTTTGATCTCGACCGAGAGCGGCACGTCGCCGAGCTCGTCGAGAGCTTCGGCGAGCGTTGGAATCGTCACCCCCTGCCCTCGCCAAGGAAAGGTCTGGCCGCCATCGCGGGTGAAGCGATAGCCCGCGTCGAGCTGGCGGAGCTCGGCATAGGCCATTTCGCGCACCAGACCGGTGCCGTTGGTGGTGCGGTCGACGCGATCGTCGTGGAGCGAAACGATGACCCCATCCGCGGTGGCGTGCAGATCGAGCTCGACGACATCCGCGCCGACGGCGACAGCGTTGCGATAAGCTACCAGGGTGTGCTCCGGAGCGAGACGACCGCCGCCGCGGTGCGCGATGTTCAAAAACTCGCGGCGATCGAAAATCGCGCCGGCCGACGAGCGGCGATCGCCATCGCCATCGCCGCAGCCGAGCCCGGCGAGCAACAGCATGGTCGTCAAAACAGTAGTTCGCATCGGCGGCAGTAAACACGAGCCGCGAGGCCTTCGGCAAGCCCGACCCTTGCAACGCGCCGCGATCTGAGACTGATTCGAATGTCCATGCTCAGCATGCGCACCTTGTTTGCCACTGCCACGGCAGTGGCGGCGATCCTTGCGCTGTCGGTGGCGGCGGCATTGATCGTCATGACCAGCTGGATGCGGCAGTCGACGGCGATCCTCGGCGCGTCGCTCGACAGCGTTCGCGCGGCACACGAGGCGCAGGTCGCACTGCTGTTACACAGCCGGATTCAGGACGAGGTGGTGCGCCGCGGCCTCGAGGGCCATCTCACCCGCAATCTCAAGACCGCTGGCGCGATGGTGATGACCGCCAACGAGCGCGACGTCTTCTTAGAGGCCGAAGCGCGGGTCTTCGATTATCTCGAGGTGGCGCGTTCGGGGCGCCGCGGCGCCGAGATCGGGCCGTTGCTCGATGTCGCCTACACTTCGCTGACCGCGCTGGTCGGCATCAACGTAGATCAATCGGAGAGAGCGCAACGCGACGCGGGCGAGACCGACGAGCTCGCCAACATCGTCGGCCTCGGCAGTGGCATCCTGGTGATGTCGGTGAGCGCGGCTTTGCTGTGGTGGCTGAGGGTGCGCGCCTTCCAGCCGATCGTCGCGGTGTCGCAAGGGATGGAGCGATTCGGACGCGGCGATCGCAGCGCACGCATAGCCGAGGTCGGGCCGGCGGAGTTGCGCACGGTCGCGGCGCGCTTCAACGAGATGGCGGCGGCGGTGGCGCAACAGCGGCAAGCCTTGCTGGCATCGCTCGCCGGAATCGCCCACGACCTGCGCAATCCGTTGTCGGCCTTGCGTGCCTCGGTGGCGATCGTGCGGCCCGATGCACCGCTACCGCCCGAGCCGCAGCTGCGGCGGATGCTCGAGATCGTCCGGCGGCAGATCGTTCGGCTCGACCGCATGGCAGGAGACTTTCTCGATATGGCGCGGGTGGAAGCGGGACAGCTCGAGCTGCGCTTGCAGGACAGCGATCTGCGCGAGCTCGCCACGGAGGTCGTCGAGCTGTTCGAGGCGAGCGCGGCCAACCATGCGCTGGTGCTGCAGCAGCCCGAGCAGCCATTGCCGATCCGCTGCGACCCGCTGCGCATCGAGCAAGTGATCAGCAATCTGATCAGCAACGCCATCAAGTATTCGCCGGAAGGCACGCATGTCGACATCACCCTGGAAAGTCGCGGTGGCGAAGCGATGCTCGCGGTCCACGATCAGGGGCGAGGCATCTCGGCGGAGGACCAGAGCCGGCTGTTCGAGCCTTTCCGCAGAATTCGCGCGTCGCACGAGACCATTCCGGGCGTCGGCCTCGGATTGTTCGTCGTCGGCCGCATCGTCGCGGCGCATCGTGGCAGGATCGAAGTGAGCAGCGAGCTCGGGCGGGGGGCGCAGTTCCGCGTCTACCTGCCGCTGCTCGCCGAGGCGCCGGAAGAAATTGCCGGGGGCGATGTCGATCCGAGCGGGCGCGGGGAGATTATTTAGCAGGAGCGCACTCGGCGAGCGCGCACGGGCTGTAGCGTCGGCTCTCTGACAGCCGACTTGGTGCGCCGCGGATGACGCGCTCGGAGAGCGCCTACAACTTTAGGTTAGAGGTCGGCCGAGAGCTTCATGCTCAGGTCGATCGCTGGGGCGGAGTGGGTCAGCTTGCCGATCGAGATGATGTCGACGCCGGTTTCGGCGATGGCGCGCACACCTTCCATGGTGATGCCGCCCGAGGCCTCGACGAGGGCGCGTCCGGCGATGCGGCGCACGGCTTGGCGGATCTCGTCTAGGGTCATGTTGTCGAGCAGGATCATCTCGGCGCCGGCGTGCAGCGCTTCGCTGACCTCGCTCAGATTGGTGCACTCGACCTCGACCTTCAAACCGTGCGGCGCGCCGGCCTGGGCTGCAGCCACGGCCGCGGCGATGCCGCCGGCAGCGGCGATGTGGTTGTCCTTGATCAAAATGCCGTCGTCGAGACCCATGCGGTGATTGAAGCCGCCGCCGGTACGCACCGCGTACTTCTCGAGCGCGCGCAGACCGGGCAGGGTCTTGCGGGTATCGACGATGCGGCAGCCGCAACCGCTGACCTGATGAACATAATCCGCGGTCAGGGTCGCCACCCCGCAGAGGTGCTGCAGTAGATTGAGCGCCACCCGCTCGAGCGCCAGCAGGGCGTGGGCATTGCCGCGCAGCTTGACGAGGACATCGCCGGCGACGACGTGGGCGCCGTCTTCGACCAGTTCCTCGATCTCGATGGCGTGATCGACGAGACGGCAAACGCGGCGCACCAGCGGCACACCGGCGATCACCGCCTGTTCTTTGGCGGTGATCTGGGCTCGCGCTCGCGCCTTGGCCGGTACGGTCAAGCGGGTGGTGACGTCGCCGTAACCGAGATCTTCATCGAACGCTGCGCGGAGCAGTCGTTCGGTCGAGGGCAGATCGAAGACGGTCATCGCTCCTCCTGCTGCGGATCTCCCCCCGGGTCAAGTTTCGCTGAGGGCCCGCAGATGCCGGTCGAGCGTCGCTTGGCGCTCGCGCAACTGCGCTTGCTTGTCGCGCTCTTTGGCGACGATTTCCGCCGGAGCGCGATCGACGAAGTCGGCCCGAGCCAGCTTTGCCGAGACGCCGCCGAGCTCTTTTTCGACCTTGGCGCGGTCCTTCTCGAGGCGCTTGCGCAGCTCGGCCATGTCGACCACGCCGTGCAACGGCACGAACAGCTCGCCGAGTCCGGCGATCAGCGCCGACGGCTCGCCGCTCGGGCGCTCGGCCTGGCTGATGCGCTCGACGGCGGCGATCTTTCCGAGCGAGCGGATGTAGGGTTCGAGCACGTCGATCGCGCCCTCGTTGCCGTCGGCGGCGATGCGCAGCGACAGCGGAGTGGTCGGGGCGATACCGAGCTCAGCGCGGATGTTGCGAACGGTGCGGATCGCCTCCATCCAACGCCCGACGGCTGCCTCGGCAGCTTCATCGCGCCAGGCGACGTCGGGACTCGGATAGGCGGCGATCATGACACTGTCGGTTGCCTTGGCGACCGGCAGCGCCTGCCAGATCTCCTCGCTGACGAAGGGCATGAAAGGGTGCAGCAAGCGCAGCGACTGCTCGAGTACGTGCAGCAGCACGGCACGGCTGCACTGCTTGGCGGCATCGTCGTCGCCGTTCAAGGCGATCTTGCTGAGCTCGAGGTACCAGTCGCAGTACTCGCCCCAGAGGAACTGGTAGAGCGCCAGGGCGCCGTCATTGAAACGGAAGGTGTCGAACGAAGTGCGGACCTGCTCGGTGACGGTCTGCAAGCGTGACACGATCCAGCGATCCGGCAAGGACAGCCGCTCGCGCTCCAACTCTTCGAGACTCGCCACCGGGTGGTCGGCGGCGTGCAGGAGAACGAAGCGCGCCGCATTCCAGATCTTGTTGGCGAAGTGGCGGCCGAGATCGGTCTTCTCTTCGGCATACATCACGTCTTCGCCCGGCGGTGCCGAAGCGACGACCGTGTAGCGCAGCGCATCGGCGCCGTATTTGGCGATGACATCGAGGGGATCGGGCGAGTTCCCCAGCGACTTGGACATCTTGCGCCCCTGCATGTCGCGGACGACGCTATTGAAGCAGACGTCGCTGAAGGGTCGCTCGCCGAGCAGCTCGTACCCCGCCATCACCATGCGCGCGACCCAGAAAAAGATGATGTCGGCGGCGGTGATCAGGGTGTCGGTCGGATAGAAGCGCCGCAGCAGCTCGGTGTTCTCTGGCCAGCCCATCGTCGAGAACGGCCACAGCCAGGAGCTGAACCAGGTGTCGAGGACATCGGTGTCCTGGCGTACCTCGGCCGAGCCGCACTTGCCGCAGGCATGGATGTCGGTGCGCGAGACGGTCATCTCGCCGCAGCTGTCGCAGTACCAGACGGGGATGCGATGGCCCCACCATAGCTGGCGGCTGATGCACCAGTCGCGGATGTTCTCCAGCCAGTGGCTGTAGACGCCGACCCAACGTTCGGGATGCAGGCGCAAGTCGCCCGAGCGCACCGCGGCAAGCGCCGGCTCAGCCAGCGGCTTCATCTTCACGAACCACTGGTCCGAGAGATACGGCTCGATCACCGTCTTGCAGCGCTCGCAGCGCCGCACCGGCACCTTGTACGGCTCGGTCTTGACCAACAGCCCTTGCTGCTCGAGATCGGCGACGATCTGCTTGCGGGCGGCGAAACGATCCGAGCCGGCGTAGACACCGCCGTTGTCGTTGATCACGCCCTCGGGGCTCATGATCACCAGTGGCGCCAGCGAGTGCCGCTGCGCCATCTCGAAGTCGTTGGCGTCGTGGGCCGGGGTGACCTTGACGCAGCCGGTGCCGAACGCCGGGTCGACCAATTCGTCCGAGACCACGGGAATGGGCCGGTTCATCAGCGGCAAGATGACCTTCTTGCCGATCAAATGCTGATAGCGCTCGTCACTGGGATGCACCGCCACGCCGGTATCGCCGAGCATCGTCTCGGGTCGGGTGGTGGCGACGACCAGGCCCTCGCCGCCGTCCTCGGCCGGATAACGAATGTGCCAGAGCGAGCCGTCCTCGCCGCCCTCGCTGACGATTGCTTCTTCGTCCGACAGCGCTGTCAGACAGCGCGGGCACCAGTGGATGATGCGATGGCCGCGGTAGATCAGACCCTTCTCGTAGAGACGGACGAAGACCTCGCGCACCGCGGCCGACAGCCCCGGGTCCATGGTGAAGCGCTCGCGGCGCCAGTCGCAGGACGAGCCGAGCTTCTTCAGCTGGCGGAGGATGGTGCTGCCGTACTTTTCCTTCCACGCCCACACCCGCCGCTCGAATTCCTCGCGGCCGAGGTCGTGCCGGCTCAGCCCCTCTTGCGCCAATTGCTTCTCGACGACGTTCTGGGTCGCGATACCAGCGTGATCGGTGCCGGGCAGCCACAGGGTGTTGTAGCCGTCCATGCGTTTGAAGCGCACCAGGGTGTCTTGCAGAGTGTTGTTGAGGACGTGGCCCATCGTCAGCACGCCGGTGACGTTGGGCGGGGGGATGACAATGGTGAAGCGCGGGCCGTCGCGCTTCTCATCGGCGTAGAAGTAGCCGCGCTCCTCCCAGAAGCCGTACCATTTGTCCTCTACGGCGGCGGGATCGTAGGTCTTGCTTAGCTCTGCCATACAAATTGCGCCTCTGGGGCAAGCTCGATTGGCTATCGGAATCACGAAAAGATGGCAATGCGGCGTCTTGACGGACCCGTGACCGGCGGAGTAACGACTCCGCCTCGCCATGGCCTGGAATAGTCAAACCACCCAGCGCGCCCGCGTCGCTCGTCGCCGGCCGGTGCCACGATCGCAGCGCGGGGAACAGCCGCTGGTGCGTGGGCGGATCGAGCCGCGGCTGTCGCCGCTGGCTGCGGCGCGCCGGATGAGGCAAACGCGAGCCGTAAGGGTGGACCGGCCGGATCGGGCGACCGCCGCCGCTTGGCTGCTGATCGCTGCCGTCGGGGCGGTGATGGTGCTGGTCGCCCTCTTCCCCGAGTGAGCGCGAGCGCGGCTCAGGCGCGATGTTCCTGGAGCAACAGCATCACCTCGCGCGAGGAGAGCGCCTCTTTCAGCTGCTGCCGTACCCGCTCCGATTGCAGCAACATCGACAGCGACGAGAGGAAGGTCAGGTGCTCGGTGGTCAAGCGCGGCGAGCTCAACACCAGTACCACGATCGAGATCGGTAGCCCGTCGCCGACGTGGTAGACGCCGGCGGGATGGACCGCCAGCGCGGCGGCGACGCCGTCGACGCCCTCGATACGGGCGTGCGGGATGCTGACGCCGATGTCGACCATCGCCGTGCTCGAAACCTGCTCGCGCTGACACAGTGTCTGGCGAACATCGGTTGTCAGCGCCTGAGGGATGCGGCCGGCGAGAGCTAACCGTCCCAGCAAGGCGTCGATCATCCCTTCGAAGGAGCTGCTGCGGTGCGGCACCAGGATCGCGTCGGGGCTGAGTGCTTGGCTGAGGTTGGTCATGGCGGTCGTCGATCGTGGAAATATTTCACAGCGATCACGCTTGTTCCAATGACATTCGTGCCCGGCTTCTCCTTACCCCCTAAGGAACCGTAGAACAGTTCCCGCACTAAGGCCCGTTCGGCCTGAGAAGGCGCGAAGCGCCGTCCTTCGACGGTGCTCAGGACAGGTCTCGGAGGCGCAGATCGACCTGGGCTTCGAGAC
>DASPMH010000390.1:0-2056 GCA_035627175.1 Terriglobales bacterium
CGCCGCCGCCGAGTGAGCCAGATCGACGGTGATCGCTCCGTCGAAGACCGGCTGATAATTGGCGGGCACGTAGGCACCGCCCACATTCTTGGTTGCCGCGTCCAGGACCTGCTGTCGGTCCGGACGCCCGGAGCTCGGACGCAGCTGAGCGTACTGCTCGAGCAGCTCGGGCAACATCTCCTCCGCCTCACCGATCAGGAACAGATCGATGAAATCGGCGAGCGGCTCGGGATTGAGGAAGACGGCGGGCCCGCCCGCGATCACCAGAGGGTGGCTGCCGTCGCGCTCGGCGCTGCGCGCGGGAATGCCGATCAGGTCGAGCTGACGGACGACGTGCCAATAATCGGTCTCGAACGAGACCGAGAAGGCGATCAGATCGAAATCCTGCACCCGGGTCCGCGACTCGAGTGAGCGCAAGCCGGCGCGAGGGATCGCCTCGTCGGCCTCCGGTAAAAAGGCGCGCTCGCAGACGAAACGCGGCGAGCGATCGATGATCTCGTAGACCGCTTGAAAACCGAGGTTGCCCATCGCCACGGCGTAGCGATTGGGGTAGACCAGACAAACACGGATCTCGCCGGCTTTTTTCTTGGCGAAGAGCAGCTTTTCGGCCGCCAGCCGGCGGCGGGCACGCTCCTCGATCAGCCAATCAGACACGACCGGCGAGGCTAGACGAGCCCGGCTCGGGTAGCAACCGAAGGGTCGCTGCGGAGGCGATCTTTCTCAAACGGCAAAGGTGCGGCACTTGAGCTGTTGGGACAACTGCGAGATACGAGGATGATGATGAATCCCCGCCTGCCCGAGCTGTCATGAGAGGCCGCGCTTTCTGCGTGGACGAACACCGGTGAGCCATCCGAACGACGCCGACACAGGTGGCGGGCAGGCGAACTCCTCCGCAGACGGCCAGGGGCCCGGAGACGGTCGCCGGCGGCGGCGTCGCGGTCGCCGCGGCCGCCGCCGGCGCGGTCGTGGCGGTCCACCGAGCTCGGAAAATTCACTGCGCCGGGACGGCCAAGATCTTGCCGGAGGCGAAGCGGAGGGCGCGGGTGAGATCTTCGGCGATGCTCAACAGCCGGCGCACGATTCCGGCGGCGCGCCCGGCGACGGCAAGCGCCGCAAGCGGCGCCGTCGCAAAAGACGCGGCCGGCCGAGCACGCCGGCCGATCTGGCCGCGGAGCGGCTGGGCATCCGCGAGCTCTACCGCGAGCAGCAGGCGATCATCTCGAATGCACTCGCCGGCCGCGACGTGCTGGTGATCCTGCCAACCGGCTTCGGTAAATCGGCCTGCTACCAGGTCCCGTCGATGGTCCTGCCCAAGCCGGTGGTGCTGATCTCGCCGCTGCTGGCACTGCTGCGGGACCAAGAGAACAAGCTGGTGCAGCGCAACATCCCCAGCGTCCGTCTCGATGGCACGGTCCGCGGCAACGCTCGCAAGGCAGCGATGGCGCGCCTGGCGGAGGGCGGCTCGCTGCTGGTGATGACGACGCCGGAAACCTTTGCCTCGCCAGAGCTCAAGGAGATGTTGCGTACCACCGGCGTCAGCCTGGTCGCCGTCGACGAAGCGCACTGCATCTCCGAATGGGGCCATGACTTCCGGCCGACCTATCTGCGCCTGGGCAACGAGATCGCCGGGCTCGGCGAGCGTCCGCCGATCCTCGCGCTGACGGCAACGGCGACCGCCGAAGTGCGTAGCGCCGTCACCCGGGCACTCGATCTGCGCGATCCGGTGATCGTCGCAAGCACACCGTACCGTGGCAATCTCGCCTACTCGGTCGAGACTGTCGAAGGCGATCAGCGCATCCGCTCCCTCGCCAAGTACATCAAGCGACTGCAGCGCCCCGGCATCGTCTACTGCGCCACCACCCGCTCGGTAGACAACCTCTACGTCGCCCTGCGCCGACTACGGCTGCCGGTGCACCACTATCACGGCAAGATGCGGGCGGCAGATCGCGAGCGCGAGCAAACGATGTTCATGAAGGGCGGCCGGCGTACGGTGATGATCGCCACCAGCGCTTTCGGACTCGGCATCGACAAGCCCGACATTCGCTACATCATCCAC
>DASPMH010000391.1:0-7742 GCA_035627175.1 Terriglobales bacterium
CGCTGACCCCCGGCGTGTCGGCGGGGATCAAGAAGAGACAGACGCCCATTTCGCCGCGTCCCTTGCCTCGTGTAGCGACGATCAGGAAGTCAGCGACGTGGGCATCGGTAACGAACAACTTGGTGCCGTTGAGGCGATACCCGTCCCGGGTTTTGACGTTGCGCAGAGCGACGCCTTCGGCATCGATGCGATCGCTCTCTTCGAGCAGCGCAAGCGTACCGATCACTTCGCCTGCCGCGAGGCGCGGCAACCAATCCTTCTTCACGGCGACACCGGGAACATTCAGTAGAGTCAGAGCAGCGAGCACCGAAGACGAGAAGAACGGTCCGGGTAGAGCCGCGCGCCCCATCTCCTGCGCCAAGAGCGCCATCTCGAGCAACTGCAGCCCAGTGCCGCCGTACTTCTCAGGAATGATCAGCCCGGTCCAACCGAGCTCTGCCATACGGGTGTGCAGCGTGCGCGAAAATCCTTCGGGTATCGCCATCATCTCGCGCACCAACGGTGGCGGACACTCGGCGGCGAGCAACTCGCGGGCACTGCGCTGGAGCAGCTCCTGTTCTTCCGAGAGACCGAAATCCATGGTTACCTCGGCATCCCCAGGCCGCGCTCGCTGATGATGTTCTTCTGAATCTCCGAGGTGCCGCCGCCGATGATCAGGCCGAGGGTGAACATGTGCTCGTACGGCCAGATGCCGCGATCGACAACGCGCTCGGACGTGCGCGACAGCGATCCGGAGCTGCCCAGGATTTCCAGAGCCAAGGTGGTGAGATCGTGATTGAGCTCGGTCGATACCAGCTTATTGATCGAGGCACCGATGCCGGGCGGTCGCTTGCGCAAGTTGTCGGTCAGCTGGCGATAGGAGTGCAGCTTCATCGACTCGACGCCAATCAGCAGCTCGGCCAGGCGCTGGCGAATCACCGGATCGTCGGCAGCCGGTCGACCGTAACGCTGGCGGCTCTGGGCCAGCCGCAGCAGGCTCTGGAACATCTGCTGGGTGCGCGTCGTCGCGCCCAACATGTTGCGCTCGTGCGCCAGCGTCGCATTGGCGACTTTCCAGCCTTGGTTCAGCTCACCGACCAGATTCTGGCGCGGCACGCGAACATCTTCGAAGAACACTTCGTTGAAACCGGCATCGCCGGTCATCTGCACCAACGGCCGTACGGTGATGCCGGGCGATTTCATGTCGATCAGGACGTACGAAATGCCGTGGTGCTTGGGTGCGTCCGGATCGGTGCGCACCAGACAGAACATCCAGTCGGCGAAGTGTGCGTTCGAGGTCCACACCTTCTGGCCGTTGACGAGGAACTCGTCGCCGACCAACTCGGCGCGCGTCTTGAGCGAGGCGAGGTCCGAACCCGAACCGGGCTCGGAGTAGCCTTGGCACCAGATCTCGTCGGCACTGAGAATCTTCGGCAGATAGCGCCGGCGCTGATCTTCGCTACCGTGATGGATCAGCGTCGGGCCGACCATCTGAATGCCCATCTGCCCGATCAGCGCCGGCGCACGCGCAAGGATCAGCTCCTCGTTGACGATCGTCTGGGCCATGACGTCGGCGCCTTGGCCACCGTATTCGCGCGGCCAACCCATGGCGACGTAGCCGGCGTCGTAGAGCTTGCGCTGCCACGCCTTCAGGCGCGCGATGCGGCGCGGATCGCCGTGCTCCGAGGGAACGTCGTCCCTTTCTTTTTTGGGCAGGTTGGACTTGAGCCAGGCGCGTACTTTTTTGCGAAAGCGCTCCTGATCGGCGCTGTAGGAAAGGTCCATCGGTCACCTCGACTCGTACGGGAGAGCAGACTCGCTAGCACCGAGATGACCGGCGATACAAGCACACCTCCTGCGGGGACTTCCTTGACTGGAGGCGTTGGTTGTCTGCAAGCTGTTCTGTTCGATGTCTGTAACAGCCAAAGCCGAGCCGTTCCCGCTGAGCTCGCCGCAGATCGCGGCGTTGGTCAGAGCTCTCAATGGGTTTCCTCAGCGTTACCGTGAACGCGGTCGGGCCTATCTCAGCCACGGACGCGTCGAATCGCTCGACGTCACCGGCGAGCGATTCGAAGCCAAAGTTCGCGGCAATGAAGACTACGGCGTCGATTGGCTGTGGGATGACGATACCCGCGATTGGGATCACGACTGCACCTGCCCGATTCAGTTCGAGTGCAAACACGCCTACGCCGCCGCCTGCGCCGCTTTACTACAAGCTCCGCGCGCCTTGTGGATGGAAGCCGGCGTAGCGCGCTTCGTCGCCGATCTGCCGGCCGTGCGCGGTGCCCGCGCCGTGCCGCCGCCACCGCGGGAAGTCACGCCGCAGCGACGTTCGGTCGTCGATGCTCTGCGCTCCGAGACGAACACCTGGCGGCGGCGCGACCTGCTGCAGAAGCTGCTCAGTCGCGGTCCGAATCGTTTCATGACGGCGTATGACCAGCCTTTCGCCGAGATCTTGGAAGAGCGCGATGCCGACGTGATGTGCTGGATGCTGGCGCAGGAAATCGCCCGCCAAAGCGAGGGGTGGGTTCCTCCGGGGCTCGCTCCCTATGCCGATCGTCCCGACCTCGCCGCCAAGATCCGCGATCGGGCTCGCCATCAGCTGCTCGAAGATTTGATGACCTGGGCCAGCGATCGCCGGGTCACCACCGCGACGCGCAGCCTCCGCTTCATCTGGTCTTTGCGCGCCGGCTGGCAGGATCGCGTCGGCCTGACCATCGATGTTCGTCTGACCAGCCCGAAGCTCAAGGATGAACGCCGCACTCTGCATCAGCTGCAACAGCTGCGCGCCGATGCGCAACGCTCCGGCGGGATGTTGCCGTCCGAGCAGCGACAGGCACTCGAAGCCTTCCTCGATAGCGCCCAACGCTACAGTTACTGGAGCGAAGAGCAGCGGGCACCGAACGAAGTGGTTCGTTCGCTCCTCGAGCAGGCACCGGAATCGAGCTTCATGACCTGGTCGAATAACTTGCCCACCGAGCTCGCCGCCCGCGCTGGCATCGAGCCTAGCTCGCCGGTGCGCATGGGCAAAGAAGCGGTGCGCATTCTGCCGTCTTGCCGCGCCGAGCAGGGCCAGATCCAAATCGAGCTGCGCTGCCTCTGGCCCGACCGCAGTCGTGCGATCGAGGAGGTGCTGCACATCGAACGCGCCAGCTCCTCGACCCGTGGCGCGGGGTTCGTCATCGCCGACGGCAAGGTCTGGATCGTCGCCGAAGAGCCGCCGGAAGATCTGCTCGCCGACTTCCAAGCTGCCGGCTCGGTCCGCATCGACCGCGACCGCTGGCCCGAGGTGATCGCACCGCTGGCAGTACGCTTTTCCCACGTGCGCCAGGAGCTGGCGGTACACACCCAACTGCACCGGACTCGATCGGTGGTAGCGCTAGCACTGCGCGACGACGATTGGCTGCAGGCGCGCTTGTTCGCCCACACCGCCGAAGGCGAATGGCGACCGGGCATGGACTGGCCTGAGGGGATGGTGCTGTTCGAGTTCACCCCGCTCGGTCAGTGGCGCAAGTACCAGAGCGCCGCCGAGCTGATCGAAGCGGCCAACGCCTACCAGCACGTCGAAGAGCATCCGTTGCCGCAAGCAGCGGAGAGCGACAGCGCTGCGCCACCGCAATCCGCGCCGACCCTGCGGGAAGACGAGATTTGGGCCGAGGCGCCGGATCCGGAGAACACCGAGCCGGCGGTGCAATGGGTAACCGATCTGACCGCCGGCGCCAGCACCGCGCGCGCCGCCGATGCGACCGAGCCGATCGATCTGAGCACGGGCTGGTGGGCGCAAGCGACGCGCAAACGCATGGAGCTGTTCGCCGCCTTGTGGGAAGAGCGGCCGAAGTCGGTGACCTACGTCGGCAACGAACGTATCCGGCGGTTGCTCGCGCAAGGTCATACCGTGCGACCGCGCGTCCGCGTCTCGACGACCGGCATCGACTGGTTCGGTGTCACCGCCGATTGGGAGGCCGAAGGGCGCAAATTGACCGATGCCGATCTCGCCAAGTTGCGCGCTGCCGACACCCGCTTCGTCAAGCTGTCGTCGGGTTGGGTGCGCAAGGAAGAGGTCGAAGCTCACGACGAAGCGGCGGCCCTGTTGGCCGATCTCGGCATCGAGATCGGTGGCAGCGAACAGCGGCTGACCTTGTGGCAGCTGGCGCAGGTCAGCGACAGCTCGATCCAACAGCTCGAAGCGCTCGGGGCCGATCCGCAAACTGCTGAAGCCGTCCGCCAGCTGCGTCGAGGCATCGAGTCTTTCGGCGGTGTACCGGCGGTCGACATTCCGCAAGGATTTCGCGGCGAGCTGCGCCCGTATCAACAGCGCGGTCTCGAGTTTCTCGCTTACGTCTCCGGTCTCGGGCTCGGCGTGATCCTCGCCGACGACATGGGTCTCGGAAAGACGCTGCAGGCGTTGCTGTGGGTGCTCCACTTGCGGCAGCACCAGCCCGGCGGCGGCCCGACGCTGGTCGTCTGTCCCACCTCGGTGATGCACAACTGGCTGCGCGAGGCGGAGCAGTTCACCCCCGAGCTCAAGGTGCTGCTGCTCGGCAGCGGCGCCGAACGTCACGAGCAGCGCAAGGAAGTCGACAAGTACGACGTCGTCGTCACCAACTACGCCCTGCTACGTCGCGACATCGAGGCCTGGCGAGAGATCAAGCTGCGCGCGGTGGTGATGGACGAGGCGCAGAACATCAAGAACCCCGATGCCGCCGTCAGCCGCGCCGCCGGTGAGCTGCAGGCGCAGTACCGCCTGGCGCTCACCGGCACGCCGCTGGAGAATCGGCCGCTCGATCTGTGGAGCATCATGAATTTCGTCAACCCGGGCTACCTCGGCAGCCGGACGCAATTCAGCGGCAGCTTCGATCGCGTCGATGCGCCGCCCCATACCCGCGCCCTGCTGGCGGCGAAGCTGCGGCCGGTGCTGCTGCGACGGCTGAAGAAGGAGGTAGCCCAGGACCTTCCCGATCGCATCGAGGAGCGGCAGGACTGTCTGCTGACCGAAGGCCAGCGCCAGCTCTACCTGGCCGAGCTACGCCGCAGCCGCAAGCTCGTCGACGACCTCAGCAGCGAGCCCGGTGGGATCCGAAACAACAAGATCCAGATACTCGCGGCGCTGACCCGCTTGCGTCAGATCTGCTGTCATCCGGCGCTCGGCGGTGGCGACGCGGAGCTCGGATCGGGCAAGTTCGATGCGGTCTTCGAGCTGCTCGAGCCGCTGCTCGCCGAAGGCCATAAGGTGCTGCTGTTCTCTCAATTCGTGCAGTGCCTGCGGCTGCTCGAGAAGGAGCTCAGGAGCCGCTCGCTCGGCTACCACCTACTCACCGGCCAATCGACCAAGCGCGAACAGATCGTGCGCCGCTTTCAGGAAGACCCCGACCCCTCGGTGTTCCTGATCTCGCTGAAGGCGGGCGGCACCGGCCTCAATCTGACCGCCGCGAGCTATGTGGTGCTGTTCGATCCGTGGTGGAATCCGGCGGTCGAGGCGCAGGCGATCGACCGCACCCACCGCATCGGCCAGGACCGCACCGTGATCGCGTACAAGATGATCGCCAGCGGAACGATCGAAGAGAAGATCTGGGAGCTGCAACAACGCAAGGCAGCGATGGTCCGCGACGTCCTGGGCGAAGACGGCTTCGCCCGCTCGCTGACCAAGGAGGACCTCCAGTTCCTCCTAACCGATCCGATCGAAGAACCGCTCTGAAAAAGGGGATGACCCCCATTTCGGCGGCCGAAGTGGGGGCATCCCCTTTTTTTAACCTCCAGTAATTCGCCATTGCGGGGTGGGAGCACAACTCGTACGCTTGCGTGCGCGCCATCCTCCACCGTCGTGGTCACCGCCTGCGCATCCGGCTGATCGGCGCGATACACCACCGCCGCCACAATCAGACCGCACCTCGAGCTCTCGCTGGCGCAGTCGCAACCGGAAAAACGTATCGGTACCGCCAGGCGACGCCGCCGTGAATCGTGACTCGCGGATCTGACGGGCAATGCCGTCCGCGCCAAACGCGGCGCAGTAACCAGATCGCCGGCTATTCGCAGACGCGGAAGCAACCGGCCTACAGGTAGCAGGTAACAGGTGGCCGGGGACAGTGAATTGGATGGACCGCGTGCATCCGAAAATTCCCGGCTCTCGCTTCCTCCATGCCGATTGGTTGGACCATCGCAGTTCGCGCATGCGCGGCCGCGATCCTGCTATCGCGAACAAACGGGGCTCAGACAATCCGAGGACGAGGACCAAGAAGGTTTGGGACCGGAGCTCGACGCGTGAAGCGATGACGGCTTGAGTCTCGCAGCGTTCAGGCCTTTCTGACCTCTTCGCGCAACAGCTCCGCGCCGCCGGGTACGCGGAACTGATTGGCAACGCTCGCCTGCTCGCTGGTGTACAGCGCATTGCCGTCGATCTCGAAGCCCGCTTCTTGGATCATGCGATAGGTGGCGTTGACGCTGTCGCCGCGGGTGGTCAGGTAGCCTTCGACGAACAGCGAGCTCGCCGGCCACAGCGACATCACCTCGAGCGAGCGCAGATGCCCTTCGCGGCCGCCGGCGACGCGGATCTCCGCGCGCGGGTTGACCAGGCGCATCAGGCAGAGGGCTCGCAGACAGCGCTCCGGCGTCAGCGAGCCGTCGGAGGTCCACTGATTGCCGGGGATCGGGATCAGAAAATTGACCGGAATCGAGGGCACCTCGAGACGGCGCAGCTCGAAGGCGACCTCGACGACGTCGGCGCTGCGCTCGCCCATCCCCAGGATCAAACCGCTGCAGGGCTCGATGCCGTGGCGTTTGACCGCGAGCAGGGTGTTGATGCGATCGGCGTAGGTGTGGGTGCTGCAGATCTCGGCGTAGTGGGACGCGCTGGTATTGAGATTGTGATTGAAGCGATCGAGCCCGGCCTCGGCCAGCAGGCGAGCCTGCTCGTCCTCGAGCAAGCCGGCCGAGAGACAGACCTCGATCGGATAACGGCTCTTCACCTCGCGGATCAGCGCCGCGAGCTTGCGGGTGCGTTCGACCGTCGGGCCGCGACCTGAGAGCACCATGCAGTAGCGGGTAGCCCCCGCCTTGGCCGCAGCTTCGGCGCCGCGGAGGATCTCCTCGTCGTCCTTGAGCGGGTACTTGCGAAGCGCAGCGCTCGAATCGCGATTCTGCGAGCAGTAGCCACAGTCCTCCGGGCAGAGGCCGTTCTGGACGTTGTTGAGGATGTGAACCATCACCTTGCGCCCGAAGTGCTTGCGCCGCGGCGCATAGGCCGCCTGCAGCAGAGCCATCAGCTCGACGTCGTCGCCGTCGAGTATCCAAGCGGCGTCTTCCGCCGAAGGCGCAACATCCTCGAGAGCCCGCGCCGCGAGCTGCTTGTATCGTTCGAACATCCTCAACTCCGTTCTGCGCCCGAAGGCGCCTGGGGGTCCGCGACAATGCCGTGGCGCAGCCCGACGATCAAGGGCGCTTCGCGCCTCCGCGTGTGGCCGCTGTAGCGCGCGCTCTCCGAGCGCGCCTGCGCGAATCGCCGCTGTAGCGCGCTTGCGAGCGCGCAGGCGCGGATCGGGTGGATCAAACGCGGCACGCGCGTCGCCAAGTGCGCTCGGAGAGCGCACGTCGGCACCGGCTACAGTAGCCGCCCGGTCAGCAGCGCGCTGGCGGTGGTGAAGTAGATGATCACGCCGGTGACGTCGACGAGCGTTGCGACGAACGGGGTCGAGGCGCTGGCGGGATCGAAGCCGAGGTGACGCAGCAGGAAGGGCAGCATCGAGCCGACGATCGTCCCGAACGTCACC
>DASPMH010000392.1:0-4924 GCA_035627175.1 Terriglobales bacterium
ACCGAGCGCAGCTACATTCGGTTTGCGCAATTGTTGCCGCTGCTGCATCTTGGGCCGCTCGCAACGATGAACGCTCCGATTTTCCGCTTCGCGGCGTTGTTCTTCCTGTTCCTCTTCGGGTTCAGCGTACTCACCGTTGTCACTTCGTTGCAGAACCATCTCGGTAGGCTCGAGAACGCCATCGCGGCGATGGCTACCTGGATCGCCGCGGTGGTCGGCAGCGCCGCAACCCGTATCGACGGCCGCTTCATCGCCGTGCCCGGGGCTCGCCTGGAGATCAACCACGAGTGCACCGGCGTCTTCGTGCTCTTCGTGCTGACCAGCTTCATCGCGGCCTATCCCGCCGGATGGTCGGCAAAGCTCAAGGGGCTGCTGGTCGGCATCCTCGGTTTGTCGCTGATCAATGTCGTCCGCATCGCCACCCTGGTGCGCTTGGCCGAGTTCTATCCTTCGGCGTTCCAGTACTTTCACGAGTATGTCTGGCAGGGGGCGTTCTTGATGCTGGTGACGCTCTACGCGATTTCCTGGGTCGAGTGGGCGCGCCGATGAAGTGGCGGTTCGCCCTGAAGTTTCTGATCACCTTCGCAGCGCTGATCGTTTTGTGGTGGCAGGTCGACTTCGGCGCGATCTACACCCGCATCGTTCTAGCACTCGCCGCGGTGGTCAGTCCGCTCGCCAACGGTTGGCTGCTCGAAGTCGCCGCCAGCGGTGCCGCCGCCTTTCGCCGCGGCACCGAGCGCATGGATCTGCTGATCCAGCTGCCGGCGCTGTCGATGGGGCTGATGCCGCTGCTGTCGCTGATCGTCGCGACGCCGGGTCAGAAGCCACTGCTGCTGGCGCGCAACCTCGTCCTCGGCATCGTCCTTTACATCTTGATCGACGTCGCCATCGTGCTGGTCTACCCGTACATCCTCGATCGTCCCAACACCTGGAAAGACACGCTCGGGGTGTTCTCCGGCTTGGTCGGTTTCGTGGTCGCACCGCTCGGTTTGTGGTTCGTGCTGACGTACTCGGCGTTGCGACCGATCTGGCAGCTGGTTGCGGTCGAGATGGAAGTCGACCGCAGCAAGCGCAGCGTCGCCCCCAAACGCCAGGGGGTGCGGGCACGATGAAGCCGGCGCTGCCGGCAGTGCGCGCCGTGATCTTCGATTGCGACGGCGTGCTCTTCGATTCGGAGCGCGCCAACATCGCTTTCTTCAACGAAGTCCTGGCCAACATCGGCCAGCCGCCCCTCGATGCGCAAGGCGAGTTGATGGCGCATGCGATGGCGGGCCCGCAGCTGCTCGACGCGCTGTTCGGTCACGATCCGGAGCTGCGCCGTCGTGCCGACCAGGCGGCGCGTAGCCTCGACTACACGCCGTACTTTGCGCGCATGGAGCCGGTTGCCGAGCTGCACGGCAGCTTGGCGCGGCTGGCGGGGCGCTACCGCCTGGCGATGGCGACCAATCGCGGTGCGACCGTGCCCGAGGTGATCCGGCGCTTCGAGCTGAGCCGCTACTTCGAGCTCGCCGTCGGTACGCTCGATGTGCCGCGGCCGAAGCCGGCGCCGGACATGCTGCTCAAGTGCGTCGAGCATTTCGCGCTTGCGCCCGAGCACGCTTTGTATGTCGGCGATACCCCCTCCGACCGCGAAGCCGCGCGGGCGGCCGGAATGCACTTCGTCGGCGTCGGCAAGGCGATCGAAGCCGAGCTGCGCATCGGCGAGCTGCGCGAGCTGCCGGATCTGTTGATCTGATCAGCTGTAGCTGCATTCCTTCGCGCCGTCGCGAGCGGCAGGACACCGCGGCCGAGGCGTCGCCTCGCAGAAATCCCCCGCGCCTGCGGCGTGAGGCTTTCGCCGGCGAAAGCTCAGCCCTTTGGGAAGGGCAAGAGGGGGGTTATTAGCTGGCGACGGCGTCGTGGCCGTTTTCGGCTAGGTTGAGCAGCTCAGCGATGCGGGGCAGGTAGCGGGTGATGCCGAGGCTGCGACAGATGTCGCCGGCGACGCTCAGGTGTGGACGCGCGCCGCTGGCTTCGCCGCGCGCAATCAAGATCTCGGCAATGCCGAGCTCGGCTGCAGCGCGGCAGGAGCGGGCGTTGATCGCCTGGGCCGCCTCCAAAGCCTTTTGAAAGCGGTCGAGCGCGCGGGTCGTGCCGGAGGCATCCTGGTGTCGCGTCGCCTCCGCCAAGGCGAGCAGCGCATACGCGTGGCGCAACCGCCCGCTGGCTCGTGCCAGCGCCGCTTCGGAAAAGCGCACCGCCCGTTCCACCTCACCCAAGGCGATCAGCGCGTGGACGATCAGGCCGGGCACCAGCGTCAACTCTCCTTCCACCGGCAGCTCTCCCTCGAGGATCTCGGCGTACTTCGACAATCCCTTGCTCTCGCCGAGTGCGACACGGCTGGCGATGACGATCGCTGCTTCGCTGATCCGTCCGCTATTGCTGCCGATCGCCTTGGCGAGCTCCATGCCGCGCTCAGCCCAGCGCCGCGCTTCGGCGTACTCGGCTCGGCAGAAATGGATCAGCGCGAGAGTCCCGGCGGTGCCGTGCTGCACCGTGCGATTCGACATTTTGATGCCGAGCTCGTGGGTTGCCAATGCGCCGCGGCGCGCCAGCTCGTGCTCGTCGCGGAAGTAGTTGATGCGATCGCGCAGATAGAGAGCACCGAGATAGACGTCGGTATTGCGGTACTGGGACGACTGTTCCATCTCATGGATGGCGCTCTCCATGGTGCGGCGCGCCAGCTCGAAGCGGCCGTCCATCAGGTACGCCCAGGCCGCGCCGCGAGCCATGCCCGGCATACGGATCCCGGCGAGCTCGCCGGCGGCGAGCGACTCTTCCACCAGGCGCAGCCCCTCGTCGAAGCGGCTCGGCGAGCTGAACACCATCGTCATGCCGCGCATGCCGGCGATGGTCAGCGCCAGCTCTTTGTCGCCGATGCGATTGGCGACCTTCTCTGCCGCGGCCGCGACGGCCTCGGACTCCGCCGGCGGCGCGGCGAGGTAGATCACCGTCATCCGCAACAGCCCGAGCGCGGCCTCGCAAGCGGTGCGCGCCAACGGCCCTTCCAAGCCGCCGCGGGCGCGGCGAATGGTCTCCCAGGCATCACGGTAGAAGCGGCCGGCCGAGACGTACGAAGGGATCTTCTCGGCGTCGCGTGCCGCATGAAGCAAGGCTGCGGCGGCACGTTCGACGTTGTCGCTGTTGGCATAGTGGTGCGCCAGCAGCGCCGAGCGCTCCGGCGTCCGTTCGACATTGCCGGCCTCGATCATCATGCCGATGCGCTCGTGCAGCTGGCGCCGTTGCCGCATCAGCAAGCCTTCGTAAGCGACTTCCTGGGTCAGGCTTTCGCCGAAGCGATACTGATCGTTGGAGAACAGATTCTTGCGATGGATGATGCCGCGGTTCTCGAGGTTGGCGAGAGCTTGATCGACATCGATGCCGTCGCCGTTGAGCAGTTGGTCCAACTGCTCGCGGCTGAATTGCCGCCCGAGCACCGCCGCCACTTGCAGCGTACGTTTGGCGTCGGGTGGCAGGCGGTCGAGACGCGCCGCGATCACCTCCTGCACCGTGCCGGGGATGGTTACTTCGTCGACCGGGCGCGTCAGGCGGTGATGTCCGTCGCTGCGCTCGAGATATCCGCCTTCGATCAGCGAGCGGGTGATCTCCTCGGTGAAGAACGGGCTGCCCTCGGATTTGGTCAGGATCAGCCGCTCGAGATCCGGAGGCAAATCGCCGCCGACGACGGTGCGGATGATCTCCTTGGCCGCCTGGTCGTCGAGGCGGCGCAAGTTCAAACGAGTGACCGCGGCTTCGGTTTGCCACACCGCCTCGACCTCCGGGCGATGGGTCAGAACGAACATCAGCTTGGCGCGGCACAGCTCGCTGACGGCGCGCTCGAGCATTTCGCGCGAAGCGTCGTCCATCCAGTGCAGATCTTCGATGATCACCAGCACCGGCGCGCGCTGGCTCTCTTCGATGAACACTCGGCCGATCGCTTCGAAAGTCTCGCGTTTGACGTCTTCCGCCGGCAGCATCTCGTCGCCGTCGTCCTGTAGCGACAGCAAGCGCATCAAGAAGCTGGTCGAGCGCTCGTTCGACAGCGACAGGCCGGCCATCTTCTCGGTGACCTTGAGGCAGGCGCATTCGCCGTTGTCTTCGGCGTTGAGGCCGAAATACTGCTGTAGCATCACCGCCCACGGATAGTAGGGCACGCGCTGGTTGAGCGCGGCGCAGCGCGCTTCGAAGACGATCGGTTCCGGGGCGATGCGACGCTTGAGCTCGTAGACCAGGCGCGAGCGGCCGCTGCCGGTTTCGCCGACGATCGAGACCAGCTGCGGCAGGCCACCTTTGACGCGCTGGTAGCAGGCCTCGAGCTGGGCCAGCTCCTCGTCGCGCCCGACCAAAGGCGTCAGGCCGCGCTCGGCGGCAATGTCGAGGCGGTGCGCCGCGGCCCGCTCGCCGAGCACTTCGTAGGCCACTACCGGCGCGCTCTTGCCTTTGACGTCGAACGGCCCGACCGCCTTGAGATCGAAAAAGCCGCGCACGAACTGGTAGGTCTCTTCGCTGAGCAGCACCGTGCCCGGTGCGGCGAGTGACTCGAGCCGCGAGGCGAGGTTGGTGGTGTCGCCGATGGCGGTATAGTCCATCTTGAGATCGTTGCCGACGGTGCCGACGACCACCGGGCCGGTATGAATGCCGATGCGCGCGTGCAGCTCGGGGTGATGACTGCTGCGCAGCCGGTCGTTGAGGCGAGTCATCGCCGACAGGATCGCGCGCGCCGCCCACACCGCCCGCTGCGGCGCATCCTCGTGGGCCAGAGGCGCGCCGAAAAGCGCCATCATACCGTCGCCGGCGAGCTGATTGACGATGCCTTCGAAGCGATAGATCTCGCGAAAGGCGAGGGTGACGTACTGATCGAGCAGCTCGCGATACTCCTCGGGAT
>DASPMH010000393.1:0-6411 GCA_035627175.1 Terriglobales bacterium
GGGGCTGTCGCTTCTGCGCTGCCGGCTACATGTACCGGCCGATCCGCACCCGTGGTGTCGATGAGCTGACCGCCGCGGTGCGGGAAGGTTTGCAGGAGCGCACTACCGTCGGTCTGATCGGCGCAGAGATGGGCAGTGTCCCTGGCGTCGCTGCCTTATGCGACCTTGCCTCCGCCGCCGGCGGCCGGATCTCGCCGTCGTCGCTCAAAGCGGATTGCGTCACTCCGGCCCTCGCAGCGGCATTGGCGCGCGGTCGCACGCGCAGCGTCACCGTTGCTCCGGAAGCGGGCTCGGAGCGGATGCGGCGGGTGATCAACAAGAATCTCTCCGAGAGCGACATCCTCCGCGCCGCCGATTTGTTGGTCGGTGAAGGCGTCCAGGATCTCAAGACCTACTTCATGGTCGGCTTGCCGAGCGAGGAGGATGAGGACATCGTCGCCATCGCCGAGCTGGTCGCCAAGATCCGTGCGCGTCTGTGCGATACCGAACGGTCGCGGCGGCGCGTCGCCAACATCACCATCTCGCTCAACCCGTTCGTGCCCAAGCCGTGGACTCCGTTCCAATGGGATCCGATGGTCTCGATCGCGGCATTGAAGAAGAAGTTCGCCAAGTTGCGCTCGGCTGCATCGCGGATTCCGAACCTCAAGCTCGATACCGAATCGCCGCGTGAGGGTTACTTCCAGACGATCCTCTCGCGCGGCGATCGCCGCGTCGGCCGCTTTCTCGAAGCGGTTCACGCCGCCGACGGCGATTGGTGGGCGGTGATCCGCGCCTGGCAGCGCGATGGGCTCGAAGGCGTGCCCCATCCGGATGCCTATGTCTATCGTCAATATGGCGATGACGAGCGTTTCCCTTGGGACTTCATCGATCACCGCATCAGCAAGTCGTATCTGTGGGTCGAGCGGCGCAAGGCGTTGATGGCGCGGCAGACCCCGCCGTGTGACACGACGACGTGTACCGCCTGCACCGCCTGCTGATGATCGTCGCGATCGGTACCGACATCGTCGATATCCACCGGATCCGCGCCGCACTCGAGAACCCCGCTACCGGCAGCCGCTTTCGCGACCGTCTCTTCACTCCAGGCGAGATTGCCTACTGCAGTCGCCGGCGCCGCTGCCACGAGAGCTATGCGGCACGCTTCGCCGCCAAGGAAGCGGTGATCAAGGCCCTCGGCGGCAAAGCGGTGCGCTGGCTCGACATCGACATTCGCCGGCAGGAGGAGGCCCCCGAGATCCACCTCAGTGGCAGCGCCGCCGCTCTCGCCAACGAGCTCGGCATCGATCGCTGGCACCTGTCACTCAGCCACTCGGAAGACCTCGCTATCGCTTACGTCATCGCGGAAGCGAGCCGCCGCAGCTGATCAAAGACGCGGATACGCTTGGCGAGCGCTGAGCGAGGCGCGTACCAGCAGCACCGCTACCGCCCAGATTCCGAGCATCATTCCGGCCGCCGCCCAGCGCCGCTTGTTGAAATCGTGGTGGCTGGCGAGGACGAAGCACACCACCGCGTCGCAGACGTGGACCAACAGCACGGTGCGGATCAACGTTGCGTCATCGAGCTCCGGAGCAAGCCAGTAGAGCCCGGAAAGGACGGAGATCGCTCGGATCATGCCGGTCGTCCGGCGGCGACTTCGGCGGAGCTGCCACGGTGGCGGCGATAGATCTCGCCGACCCAGCGCAGCCCCGGCCGGTCGAGCAGCTCGGCGCGCCACTGCTCGGCCGCCGCCGGCAACGGCCGGAGCAGCGGGTAGGGGAACTGCGACGGCATCACCAGCGGTGACCACAGGGCGGCGGCGGTCAGATCGGCGAGGCTGAAGGCCGAACCGACGAGATACCCGGCGATACCGATCGTCTCTTCGAGCTCGTCGAGCAGGGCGAGGACCTCGGCTCGTGCTTGCTTGCCGCGGCGCGCGTCGATGCCGAGCTCGAAAGCCATCACCCGACGCGTCAGCGCAAAGGTTGCCTGAAAGAGCGACTGCTCGATCGCGCCGAAGCCGACCGAGAGCTGGCTAGCGACGTATTGCGGATCTTCGAGCAAGAGGTCGAACCAGGCGATGCGCAAGGCCGGCCCGAGATGGCGATCGAAGTCTTCCGCCAAGGCGAGAGCGCGGTCGCGATCGCCGCGGTCGGCGGGCAACAGGCGTGGCGCCGGTGCCAGCTCTTCGAGCTTGGTCAGAATCGACCCCGACCCGGTGATGTACTCGCCGTCGCCGAGCTCGAGCACCGGCACTTGCCTCTGGCCCGTCTTCCAGAGCAGAGGCGCGATGTGTGTGCCCGGCACCAACGAGCGGCGGGTGTGCGCAAGCTGCTTGTAATCGAGCCCCCAGCGCGCCTTTTCGCTGTAGTGCGAGTACTTGAACTGCCAGAGAACCAGAGGCTTCACGTTCGCTACAAGCGTGCCGCTGGCCAACCGCGGCTACTGTTTCGGCTTGGGGATGCGGCGCGGCTTGCTCTGTTGCGAGGCGAGCAGGCGATCGAGCTTCATGTTCAGGTTCACCAAGCTGCCCTGCAGGTGCTCGAGCTTCATCTGCATCTTGTGGAAATCGGCGCGCGTCGGAAGGTTCATCAGATGCAGCACGGTCTCGACGTTCTTGTCGACCTGACCCTTGGTGCGAGCGGCGCGGTTGGCGACTTTCGCCAGCCCATCGGCGAGGCCGGGGCGCGACAGGACGTCGTGCATCACCACGTTGACGGCCTCCCCGCCACGCTCCAAAAACCACAACAAGGAACCCGGCTCGATCTGAGATCGCTTTGGCATAGGCGCGGCATATACAAGCGCCTTCGGCAGCCGGTCAACTGAGCTCCGCCGTCAATGGCGGCGAGGCGCCAAGCGTCGCGCGAGGTCGGCAATCTGCGGCAAGCTGGTCGGCGCCGCCGCGCTCATCGGCAGCAGTGCCAGCACCTCGACGTCGGTTTTCTCGTGCAGCTCGGTCAGAGTGCGCTGATCGCGCACCGCCAAAGCGTGCAGCGCGCGCTGGTTGGCGAGTAAATGGCTGCGCAGCGGTTCGTCCCACTGCTGGAGTTTGTGGAGGCGCGGCGCCGGGAAGGCGATGACCCGGTTGGCGATGATCCCGGCGACCGGGAACTTGTCGGCACGGAGCTCGGCCTGAAACGCGATCGTCGCTTCGACCGGCTCGGCCTCGGGGGTGGTCACCAGCACAAAAGCGCTATTGCGGCTGCGCAGCTCGCGGTCGATCTCCGCGGCGCGCTGCTGGAAGCCCGCGAGCATCGACTCGAAACTGGAGACGAATTCGGCAAGGTCGTTGAGCAGCTGCATGCCGGTCCAGCGCTCGAGGGCACGCAGTAACGTGGTCAACGTCAGCCGGCCGAAAGCGGAAGTATTTTCCGAGATCAGGCTCGCCGGCGCTCGCAGAATACTGACCGCGCGCGAAGCGAGCAGCGCGGTCAAACGGTTGGGTGCGGCCAGCAGATCGCGAGCATGGGTGCTCGGCGGCGTGTCGACGACGACGGTGTCATAAAGGCGGCTGTGGTAGAGCTCGTGGAGCTTCTCCATCGCCATGTACTCGGCCGAGCCGGAAAGCTCGTTCGAGAGCTCTTGGTAGAGGCGGTTCGACAGGATGCGCTCGGCAGTCTCCGCATTGGGAGCAAAGCGCTCGATCAGGGCGTCGAACGTGCGTTTGGTGTCGAGCGCCAGCGCGTCGATGGCAACTTTGCCGATCTGCACTGTCGCGGGCTTGTGGGAAAACTGCTGTAGGCCAAGGGTATCTTTCAGCCGGCGCGAGGGATCGAAGGTGATCACCGCCACCCGCCGGCCGGCGTTTGCCGCGGCCACCGCCAGCGCGGTCGAGGTGGTCGTCTTGCCCACGCCGCCCGGACCGACACAGACGATCAACTTCTTCTGCAGCACCCGCTCCATGACTTGCCGGCAGCTTGTCGCACATCGGGCGCGACGGCAGAAGGAGCGCGGGCGGGCTCAACCACTCAGATCTGTCGAGCCCGCTGTGCCGCCGGGTTGTCCGCTTCCTCGGCGGCGGCGCACTCGACACAAAACGGCGTCGCCGGCACCGCCTGCAACCGCGCCGGGGCGATCTCCTCGCCGCAGCGGGCACAGTTGCCGTACTCTCCGTCGATGATGCGCTGCAGCGCGGCATCGATCTGCTCGATCTCGAGCTTGTCGCTCTCGCCCAAGCCGTTGAGGGTCAGATAAATCGTTTCGTTTTGGGCCTGGTCCTCGAGCTCGGGGGAGTCGTCGTTGCGAATCTCGTCCAAGTCATCCTCGGTCGATTGCACCTTGCCGAGCAACTCGGCGCGACGCCGGCGCAATTGCTCGGCCAGCTGTTCCAGCATGGTTCGATCCACGGCAGTCTCCTTTCGTCGACAGCCGCCATCATTCGGCCGCCCTGGTGAGGCGTCAACCCGACTTGACGCCTTCCCAACCAGTGGCTCACGCCAAGCCGAGGATGTCGTCGCCGACGCGTTGCCCGAAGCCGAGCAAGGTGTCGCGGTCGAGACGGTCGGTAAAGACTTGGGGCAGTTGCAACGGACTGACGCCGAGCGCGCGCCGCAGGCGGCCCGCGTTGCGCTCGGCCTCCTGGCGACGGGCGATGGCGAAGCGAGCCGCCGCGATCGCGGCATCACGCTCGTCGGCTAGCTGCACCTGGGCCACTTCTGCCTTGCTGAACGCCTGCGGAAACATGCGGTTGATCACCGGTCGGGAGACGGCGACGCCGATGTTCTCTCGTAGCGCGCGATGGGTCTCGATCGTCTCTTGTACCGAAAGCTCTTCCGGGATGGCGACGATCAAGGTGAGGGTGCGTTCGGGATCTTCGAGCAGCCGGTTCATCCGCTGCGCGCTGCCGGCGAGTGGTCCGGCAGGGACCATCCCAAGCAAATTGCGCGGCGTACGCAGCAGCTTCAGGGCGTGGCCGGTAGCGGGCCCGTCCAGGATCACGACGTCATAGGGCCGCTGCCGCTTGTCCGGGGCGAGCCACTCGAGCACCCGCTCGAGCAGCAGGAATTCGCTGATCCCAGGAGCCGCGGCGGTCAAGGCGTTGAAGCTCGAGCTCTCGAACAGCCGCTTGCTCAAGAAGGAAAAGCGCAGCAATGAGGCGAAGTAATCCTCGACCAACTGACGAGCACTGATGCGGACCGCATGCAGCTGCGGCTCGATCTCGCGGATGGTGCTGGCCCCGTTCTCTTTGACGCCGAGAATCGGCAAGAGGCGACTGTCCGACGCCGTCTCGACGATCAGGGTGCGCCGGCCCGTCGTCGCGCTATGTAAGCCGAAGCCGGCAGCGAGCGTGGTCTTGCCGACACCACCCTTCCCGGTAACCAGGATCAATCGCCCGTGCCCGTGCATGGTGCACTGCCTTACGCATCGCGCGGGATAAAATCGAGTCGGGAGTTTTCACCACGAACGGACGAAGGTAAGAACCCGGCCATGCCCAAGCTCGTCCTCGCCATCGATCAGGGAACCACCGGCAGCACTGCGCTGATCTTCGACGAACGCGGCCGTATCCGCGGGCGCGGTTACTCCGAATTCCGCCAGTACTACCCTTCGCCCGGCTGGGTCGAGCACGATCCGGAAGAGATTTGGAAGGTGTCGCTCAAGGTGATCCAGGCCGCGTTGCGCAGCGCCAAGGTCACGGCGCGGCAGATCGTGGCGATCGGCATCACCAATCAGCGCGAGACGGTGGTGCTGTGGGATCGCAAGACCGGCAAACCTCTGCACCGGGCGATCGTGTGGCAAGATCGCCGCACGGCGCCGCTGTGCGAGAAGCTGATCGCCACCGGCGCCGATGCGGCGATCCGCAGCAAGACCGGCCTCGTCGTCGACCCCTACTTCTCGGGAACCAAGGTCCGCTGGCTCTTGGACAAATTGAAGACGGCGCGCCGCAACCCTGCCAAGGTCGCCTTCGGTACGATCGACTCTTGGCTGATCTGGAAGCTGACCGGCGGCCGAGTGCACGCGACCGATTACACCAATGCCTCGCGCACGCTGATGTTCGACATCTACAAGCGACGCTGGGATGGCGAGTTGCTGCAAATCCTCGACGTACCGGAGGAGATCCTGCCGGCGGTGGTACCGTTGGCCGGGATCGCCGGGACGACGGCGATCAAAGAGCTACCCGGTGAGATCCCGATCTCGGGCATCGCCGGCGATCAGCAAGCGGCGCTGTTCGGGCAGGGGTGCTTTCGTCCGGGGATGGTCAAGAATACCTACGGCACCGGCTGCTTCATGCTGATGTACACCGGCGACACGGCGGTGCGCTCCGAGCGCGGCCTGCTGACGACGCTCGCCTGCGATGTCGAAGGCGGCCCCGCATATGCGATCGAAGGCTCGGTTTTCGTCGCCGGTGCCGCGGTGCAATGGCTGCGCGACGGTCTCGGCTTGATAAAAAGCGCAAAAGAGACCGAAGCGCTGGCGCGAAAAGTAGACTCGACCCTCGGC
>DASPMH010000394.1:0-3902 GCA_035627175.1 Terriglobales bacterium
CCTGCATCCCCGCCGTTCGTAGCTCCGAGCGACATGACCCAATCACGACCTTAGTCGACGCGGAGCAGCAGCCCTTTGAGGTATTCGCCCTCGGGATGGGCGATGTGGGTCGGATGGTCCGCACCGGCGCCGAGATGACGCAGCACCTGAACCCGGCGATGCACATCCGTTGCCGCGGAATTGACGGTGCGGGCGAGCAGCTCGAGCGGCACGTGCTGCGAGCAGGTGAAGGTGGCGATCAGTGCGCCCGGGGCGGAGCGGCGCAGAGCGCAGAGATGCAGGTCCTTGTACGCTCTCGTCGCTTGCTGCACGTCGCGGCGGTGCTTCGCCAGCGCCGGCGGATCGAGCACCAGCAGATCGTAATCGGTCTCGTCCTGCCGCAGGAAGCGAAATACGTCGGCATCGACGTTTTGCACCAGTTCAGCCGAGATGCCATTGCGTTGATAGTGGCGGACGGCGACTTCGATTGCGTTCGCCGAGCTCTCGACGGAAACGACCCGCGCCGCTCCACCCGCGGCGGCGTACACCGAGAAGGCGCCGGTGTAGGCGAAGGCGTTGAGGACGACCCGACCGGCGGCGAGCTCGCGGATCAGTTGGCGGTTGTCGCGCTGGTCGAGGAAGAAGCCGGTTTTCTGCCCGCCGCGGATGTCCGCCTCGAATTGCAGGCCGTTCTCCTCGAACACGATCGCTTCGGGCGATACTTCGCCATGGACAGTGCCGATCTCTTGCCCGAGGCCCTCCTCGCGGCGGACGCTGCCGGCGCTGCGCTCGAAAATGCCGCGCGGCTGCAGTGTCTCGACTAGTGCTTCGAGCATCAGCGAGCGTGCCATCGCTGCGCCCGCGGTCAGGCACTGTAGCACGACGACGTCGCGATAGACGTCGGCGACGAACCCCGGGAGGAAGTCGCCCTCGCCGTTGATCAACCGAAAGGCGTCGGTGCGAGGCGGCAGCAGCTTGCGGCGCAGCGCCAGCGCGGCCGCGACCCGCCGGCGAAAGAAATTGCCGTCGATCGCTTCATCGTCGAGGGTCAGCACCCGCACGGCGATGCCGCAGCGCGGATTGTAGTAACCGGCGGCGAGAAACTTGCCGTTGCTGTCGAGCACCCGCACCACCGTTCCGGCGGCGGCGGGTGGTGCGGCAGCCAGGGCTCCCGAGAAAATCCACGGGTGGCCGCCGCTGACGGAGCGCTCCTTAGCGGGCTTGAGGCGCAGTTCCATCTACTCGGTCGTCCGGCGGAACGTAGTCGCGCTCCTCCGCGCCGATGTAGATCTGGCGCGGCCGGGCGATGCGTTGCTCCTCGTCGAGCAACATCTCCTGCCATTGGGCAATCCAGCCCGGAGTGCGGCCGATGGCGAACAGCACCGGGAACATGTCCATCGGGAAGCCCATCGCCTTGTAGATGATGCCCGAGTAGAAATCGACGTTGGGGTAGAGCTTGTGCGAGACGAAGTAATCGTCTTCGAGCGCGATGCGTTCGAGCTCGAGGGCGATGTCGATCAGCGGGTTGCGGCCGGTGACCTCGAACACTTCGTAGGCGACCTGCTTGATGATCTTGGCGCGCGGGTCGTAGTTCTTGTAGACCCGGTGGCCGAAGCCCTGCAGCCGCACCTCGCGGCGCTTGACCCGCTCGATGTACTTGGGGACGTTCTTGACGTCGCCGACCTCCTCGAGCATCCGGATCGCCGCCTCGTTGGCACCGCCGTGCAGCGGTCCGTAGAGAGCTGCGGTCGCAGCCGCGACGGCGGAATAGGGATCGACGTGGGAGCTGCCGACGCTGCGCATCGCATTGGCGCTGCAGTTCTGCTCGTGGTCGGCGTGGAGGATGAACAGCACGTCGAGGGCGTGCTCGAAAGCGGGGTTCGGCTTGTACTTGAGCTCGGTCTTCTTGAACATCATGTTCAAGAGGTTGCCGGTATAGCTCAGGTCGTTGTCCGGGTACGCGTAGGGCATGCCGATCGAGTGGCGGTAGGCGAAGGCGGCGAGCGTCGGCATCTTGGCCATCAGGCGATGCGTCTGCGAGCGGCGCGACTCGACGTCGAAGATGCGCTTGGCCTCGGCATAGAAAGTCGACAATGCGCCGACGGTGCTCACCAGAATGCCCATCGGATGAGCATCGTAGTGGAAGCCGTCGATGAACTTCTTGATGTTCTCGTGGATCATCGTGTGGTGGATGATGTTGTGCTCGAAGGCCGCAAGGTTGGCCTTGGCCGGCAGCTCACCCTTGACGATGAGGTAGGCGACTTCGAGAAAGGAGCTCTGCTCGGCGAGCTGCTCGATCGGATAGCCGCGATACCGCAGGATGCCCCGATCGCCGTCGATGAAGGTGATCGCGCTCTTGCACGAGGCGGTATTGACGAAGGCTGGATCGTAGGACAGCAAACCCTGATCATCCGGAGCCACTTTGATCTTCTTCAGGTCGGCGGCACGAATGGCGCCACCTTGGATCGGCAGCTCGTAGGTGGCGCCGGTGCGGTTGTCGGTGACGGTGAGAGTGTCCTTGGGCATGAGCGTAACCTTTCACGAAAAGCCCGTAACTGCCACGCATGGGCGGAGCCTGCAATCGACCCCGCCGTCAGCTTGACTCGGTGTCGCTCGTTGCTATGCGTGCTCGCCGCGGCGCGCGGCTGCGGCGTGCCACGACCAGGTCATGGTGGTTAAGGAGGACGGTCAGATGATGTCGAGGTGCGCCGTACTGCTACTCGCTTCCTTGTGCGCTGCGATATCGTCGCTCCCGCATGGCGCCGCCGCGCAACCGGCCGATCTCGCGGCGCTGGAGGAGATCCCCAACTACTCGGCGCGGCTGGCGACCCAATGGCGCTCGGACGATCTGCCGCGCGATGCCGAGGCGTGGCTCGCCGACGTCAGTCACTTCGGCCGGCTGCGCGACCTTACCGCACCGCAGCAGCTGACCTTGCCCGATTGTGTCGCCTTGGCAATCGCCAACAACACTCAGCTCCAGCTCGATCGTCTCGGCCCGCTCGGCGCACGGGTCCGTATCCGCCAAGCCCATTCGATCTTCGACAGCGCGATCTTCGCCAACGCCGGCATCGATCGCTACCGCCGCCAGTCGTCCTCGTACACCGCCGTCGTCGGAGCGACGACCCCGGAAGGCGAGCCGATCCCGCTGGAGGACATCGACACCGGCGCCCTCGGCTTCTTCCTCGGCCCGCCAACCAGCGAACAGCGCCGCTTCAACGGCAACGTCGGCATCCGCAAGCTACTGGTGACCGGCGGCCTGATTCAGGGGCAGTGGCGCAACCAGCGCAGGAAATCGAACTCTCCGTTTCAGGCGCTGTCGCCCGAGTACATCAGTGAGCTCGAGCTCTCGATCAACCAACCGCTGCTGCGCGACTTCGGCCTGCGCTTCACCACGCTCCAGATCCGCATCGCCGAGCTGCAGTCGGATGCGGCGGCGCGGCAGTACGAGGCGGCACTGTCGAACCTCGTCAAGCGCGTCGAGACTGCCTACTGGCTGTTGGTAGGCGCTCGCGCCAACGTCTCGGTGCGCGAGCTCGGGCTGCAGGTCGCCAACGAGCTGCAGCGACAGAACGAAGGCAAGTTCAATGTCGGCACCGTGCCGCGCACGGCGGTGCTCGAGGCCCGCGCCGACGTCGCCCGGCGCGAGGCCGACCTGATCGAGGCGAACAAGCTCTTCACCAATGCCCGCGACGCTTTGCGCACGGTGCTCAATGTCAAAGATCCGAGCTCGGATTCGCTGATCATCGTCGAGCCGATCGACAAGCCCACCGTCGAGCATGTCCAAACCGATCTCGATCGCAGCCTGCAAACCGCCCTCGAGCATCGCGCCGAGCTGGCGGCGGCGCGAGTCGACCTCGAGGGTTCGAGCATGCAGCTCCGGGCGGCCGCCAATCAGCTGTTGCCACGGCTCGATGCCGTCGGCG
>DASPMH010000395.1:0-4239 GCA_035627175.1 Terriglobales bacterium
CGGCCGCAGTGGCCACACTGGGCTCGCCGCTGCTGGGCTGTAGCCGTACCGAAGAATCTGCTGCCCAGGGCGGCGCTGCGGGACCTGCAGGTGCGCCCGAAGTTCGGCGCTTCGAGAGCCTGAGTCGCAGCAGTTATAGCAGCGACGAAGAGCAGACCTCGTTCGACGACGCCAGCTCGTACAACAACTTCTATGAGCTCGGCACCGACAAGGGTGATCCGGAGCGCAACGCTCACCAGTTGGTGACGCGGCCGTGGAACGTACGCATCGGCGGCGCCGTCGCCAAGCCAGGTGAGTACGGGGTCGAGGATCTCTTGCGGCCGCACACGCCGGAAGAGCGCATCTATCGGCTACGCTGCGTCGAAGCCTGGTCGATGGTGATTCCCTGGGTAGGGATCCCGCTCGGCAAAGTGCTCGAACGCTATCAGCCAACCTCGGCGGCGAAGTTCGTAATCTTCAAAACGTTGTACGCGCCGGAGCAGCTTCCCGGCCAGCGTAGCCGCACCCTCGAGTGGCCCTATCAGGAAGGTCTGCGCATCGATGAGGCGATGCACCCGCTGACCATCCTCGCCATCGGCATGTACGGCCGCGAGCTTCCCAATCAAAACGGCGCTCCACTGCGCCTGGTCGTGCCGTGGAAGTATGGCTTCAAGAGCATCAAATCGATCGTCTCGATCGAGCTCGGCGAAAGCCAGCCGGAAACCACCTGGAATCGCTCGGCGCCCGACGAGTACGGCTTCTATTCGAACGTCAATCCCGAGGTCGATCATCCTCGCTGGAGCCAGAAGAAGGAACGCCGTATCGGCGAGCTGCTCAAGCGCCCGACCCTGCCGTTCAATGGCTACGGTGAGCAGGTAGCGCAGCTCTATGCCGGTATGGACCTAACCAAATACTACTGAGCCGTCGCAGTGGGGCAGGGCGTACTTCTAGCACTGGCGCTGCTGCCGGCGGCATGGCTCGCCTACGCCGCGTGTTTCGGCGGACTCGGCGCCAACCCCGTCGAGACGGTCACCCACGTCAGCGGCGAGTGGGCGCTGCGGCTGCTGTTGGCAAGCCTTGCGATCACTCCGCTGCGGCGGCTGAGCCGATGGAGCTGGTTGATTCGCTATCGCCGTACGCTCGGCTTGCTGGCGTTCGCCTACGTCTGCCTGCACCTGGCGACGTTCGTGGCCTTCGATCACTTTTTCGACTGGCGGGGCATCATCGAAGACATCGCCAAGCGGCCCTACATCACCGCAGGTTTCGCCGGCTTCGTCTGTTTGGTGCCGTTGGCGATCACTTCGACGGGCGGCTGGATTCGGCGCTTGGGCCGCAATTGGCAACGCTTGCACCGGCTCGCCTATCTCGCCGCGATCTGCGGCGTGGTGCACTACTACTGGCTGGTCAAAGCCGACGTCACCGGACCGGGCTACTACGCCGCGGTGTTGGCTGTGCTCCTGGTGATTCGCCCCCTTTCCCAAAGGGCTGATGCCTTTCGCCGGCGGATGGCATCAGCGCCGCGGCGCAGGGGATTTCTGTGAATCGCGACCGCGGCTGCACGCCTCGTTGTTTGTGATTGGGTATCGTGGCAAGCGGCTCTACATTCTCATCAGGAGACGGAGCTGCCATGCCCGAGACGCGACTGCGGATCTGTCCGTTCTGTGAAGCCACCTGTGGGCTGACTCTCGAGCTCAACGGTCGCCAGGTGACCTCCGTGCGAGGCGACGACGACGACGTTTTCAGCAAGGGCTTTCTCTGCCCCAAGGGCGCGGCGCTGGTCGAGCTCGATGGCGATCCCGATCGCCTGCGCCGGCCGCTGGTGCGGCGCGACGGCAGATTGGTCGAGACCACCTGGGATGAGGCCTTCGCCGAGATCGAGCGCCGCCTGCCGGCGATCGCCCAGCAGCATGGCAAGGACGCGATCGCCGTCTACCTCGGCAACCCGAGCGTCCACAACGTCGGCCTAGCCCTCTACGGCCAGGTGTTTTTGCGGGCGCTGCGGACCAGCAACGTCTACAGCGCCAGCACCGTCGATCAGATCCCGAAGCAGCTCGCCTCCGGTCTGATGTACGGCACCTACACCACCGTCGCCGTGCCCGACATCGACCGCACCGATCTGCTGCTGATTTTCGGCGCCGACCCGATGTCGTCGAACGGCAGCCTGTGGACGGTGCCCGATTTCCCCGGCCGCTTGCGCGCCCTCCAGCGACGCGGCGGTCGCTGTCTGGTCTTCGATCCGCGCCGCAGCCGCACCGCCGAGGTCGCCGACCGGCATTACTTCGTTCGACCCGGCAGCGATGCGCAGCTGCTAATGGCGCTGGTGCACACGCTCTTTGCCGAAGATCTGGTCCGGCCCGGCAAACTGCTCGAGCATGTCGATGGCTTCGCTGCGCTACGCGCGGCGGCCGCCGACTTTACACCCGAGCTGGTGGCGCCGATCTGCGGCATGGCCGCCGACGATATCGTCGCGATTGCGCGTCAGCTCGCTGCGGCGCCGCGAGCCGCACTGTACGGCCGCATCGGCACATGCACCCAGGAGTTCGGCACGCTCGCCAGTTGGCTGATCGATGTACTCAATGTCTTGACCGGCAACCTCGATCGCCCGGGCGGTGCGATGTTCCCCAAGTCGGCCGCGTACGCCGCCAATACCCACGGCGAGCCGGGTGTCGGCAGTGGCATCCGCATCGGCCGGCGCCATTCGCGAGTGCGCCAAGCGCCCGAGGTGATGGGCGAGCTGCCGGTGGCCTGCCTCGCCGAGGAGATCGAGACGCCGGGTGTCGGGCAGGTCCGTGCCCTGGTGACGATCGCCGGCAACCCCGTGTTGAGCACCCCCAATGGCGCGCGTCTCAGCCGCGCCCTCGAGTCGCTCGAGTTCATGGTGAGCCTCGACATCTATCTCAACGAGACCAGCCGCCATGCCGATGTCGTCTTGCCGGGCATGACTCCGCTGGAAACCTCGCACTTCGACGCGATCTTTCCGCAATTCGGCTACCGCAATGCAGCCCGCTACTCGCCGCCGGTTTTGCCACCGCCGGCGCAGGCACAGGCGGAGTGGCAGAGCTTGCTGCGACTGACCGGCATCATCACTGGGCAAGGGGTGCAAGCGGACCTCGACGGACTCGACGACTTTGTCGCCATGACCCAAATCCAACGAGCGGTCGGCGATACGCGCTCGCCGGTGTACGGCCGCAAGGCCGCCGAGATTCTCGAGTGTCTGACGCCGCGGCGCGGGCCGGAGCGGCTGATCGACCTGGCGCTGCAATGCGGACCCTACGGCGCCGGCTTCGGTGCCAATCCCGCGGGCGTATCGTTGCGACTGCTGGAAGAGAATCCGCACGGCATCGATCTCGGCGAACTGACGCCGCGACTGCCGGAGCTGCTGCGCACGCCGAGCGGCAAGATCGAGCTTGCGCCGCAGCTGCTGTTGGCCGACGTCGAACGGTTGCGGCGATCGCTCGAAGCGCGGCATGGCAACGGTAGACTGCAGCTGGTCGGCCGCCGTCACCTGCGCTCTAATAATTCCTGGTTGCACAACCTGCCGCGGCTCTCGGGTGGCCGACCGCGCTGCACTCTGCTGATCCATCCGCTCGACGCGGCCGAGCGAGGTTTGGTCGACGGCGGAAAGGCGAGCTTGCGCTCACGCGTCGGCGAGGTCGAGGTCGACGTTGAGATCAGCGAGGCGATGATGCCGGGAGTGGTCAGCCTGCCGCACGGCTGGGGTCACGATGTCGAAGGGACGCGTTTGCAGGTGGCGGCGCGGTCGCCCGGGGTAAATAGCAATCGGCTCAGCGACGAGGCTGCCCTCGATGTCGTCTCGGGCAATGCGGTGCTCAACGGGATTCCGGTGGAAATCGCAACAATTCGTTGAAACTGAAAACCGTTTTCATTAGGGTCGCGACATGAGTCGCACCTTGGCGGATCTCGCGCCGCAGCAGCAGGGCCGGGTCCGCGCCATCGCCGGTGACGACGGCTTCGCCCAGCGCCTCTTCGAGCTCGGCTTTACACCCGGACAGACCGTCGGGGTGATCCGTTTCGCGCCTCTCGGCGATCCGATCCAGGTGCGCATCCGCGGCTTCGACGTTGCACTGCGCCGCAGCGAGGCCAAGCGCGTCGAGATCGAGCCTCTCGGCTGACCTAGATGGCCCTGGCAGCGCTCGAGCCGAGACAGCAAGAGGCGGAGCCCGCGGCCGAACCGCGACGGCACTTCGTCGTCGCCGTCATCGGCAACCCCAACACCGGCAAGACGACTTTATTCAATGC
>DASPMH010000396.1:0-3834 GCA_035627175.1 Terriglobales bacterium
GACGCATCGCAGTGGCTCGGACCCGCCTCGTCGTCATCGGTGTCGTCGGCCAGACAGCCGCTTTCACTCTCGTAGAGGCCGGCGCCGGTGAAGACGTCGCTATCCTCTACATTGGTCGAGGAGCGGAAGCGGATCGGTTGCAGCGGGTCGAAGGGCGCCAGGGCGGCGACGATCGCGCTCCTTTGAGCGGCAGTGAAATCGCCCTCGTCGTCGATCAAGTCGCGAATCTGGTCGAGCGCTTCGAACAGCGCGCTGAAGTCGGAGGGTGGGTAGGTGGGGAAGGGGGCGAGCAGCTCGGCAATGCGCTCGCGCAAGGTCGCTCCGCCGTCGATCGCTTGGTCGAGGTAGTCGTCCCAGAGATCGAAGGTGAACGCGATCGCGAGCCGAGCGTTGTTGGGGATGGCGCGCAGTAGAAAGCCGTAGTTAGCGGCCTTGCCGCCGATGCGCACGATGTCGTCGGGTGTCGCCGGCGAGACTTGCGCCGCATACGTGCCGGAGCGGACGAACGGTCGGAGTTGAAGGTCCGGCGCCTGCTTCAAACCTTGCAGATGCGAAACTACCGCTTCGCTCAAGCGATCGGTGACGTCGACGATCCGCACCTGGCAGACGGCGGTATCGACCTCCGCACCGGTGAAAATGCGAGGTTGCAGGGTGGTCGCTCGCACGATCACGTTCCGGCCGACCAGCTCCTGCGCCAGCTCGGCGTTCTCTTGCTGCGCCAAGAAAGCAAAGGGGATCTCCCAATCGGATGCGAGAATCGCGACATGCGAGCTCGGCGTCGAAGCGGCGAGCGACAACACTCCGGCGACGAAGGGGATCTCCGCCGGAACGCCGTCGGTCAATAAGATGTCGGTCGGCTTCAACCGGCCCTCTGCATACGCATCTTCGATGTCCGCGCCCGGGATGAACACCAGCCGGCCGTGGGCCCAACCAAAGTTGTAGCAGGCGTCGCCATTGAGCCAACGCGCTGTCGAACCGAGCACGATGCCCGCCTCGTGCAACGCATCGCGATTGTCACTCGCGCTCGCCTGCTGCTCGAACGTCGGGAAATAGAAGACCGGCACGGTCTGCTCGGCATCGATCGCGGCGCGGACCGAGTCGAAGTATCGGGTCACCTCCGCGACGCTATAGGCGTCTTGGCGCACCAGCTGGATGGCGATTTCGTGCGGCAACGCCGGCGAGTAGAGGACCGCACCGAAGACCAGCTCCTGCCCCTCGGCGCGTAGCGAGACCGCGTCGATCTCGGCTGGTGTCCAGCCGAGGTAGCCGGACAACGAGGCGGAGACGAAGTCGTGGTGGAACGGTACCTGGCCGCTGTTCTGGAAGTAGACGACGTTCGGCTGATCGACTTTGATGGTAAACTTGATCCACGACGGGCCACCGGAGGTGTTTGAAAAGGCCGCGTAGGGCTCGAACGGGTGAGCGATGCGGTTCTTGAAGGGCGGATCGATACAACCTTCGAGCGCAGAGTTGACGGAACGGATGATGTCGTGAACTTGAATTTGGCCGTCGTCGTCACTGTCGCCGGCTTTGCACGCTTCGAGGTCGCGTTCGCCGAGGGCAATGGTGACGATCGTAATCAATTCATCGACCGACACCGCGTCGTCATTGCCGCAATCGCCGTAACAGCGGCTGCCGGTGCCTGCCTCGGCCGAGGGGATGGCCAACAAGCTAGCGAATGTAAGGAATAGCAAGATCGCGCTTGACCTGATCATCCAGGCACTCCTTCAATGCTCGTCAGCTACTCAACCGCCCCACCTCCGTAAAGTCAGAAAAATTCTAATCCCCTCCCCCCTGCGGAATTCTGCGCACGGGGGAGGCTAGGGAGGGGGGGAGGCGCCGTAGGCGCGGGCTTGAGAGTTGTCTGGCCGCGCTCTACCGAGCGCAGCTACTACGGATGCGAACGACGATTTGATCGCTGCCGCCGAGCGCTCCGATCAGATCGAGCCCTCCGTCCCGATTGAGATCCGCGATCGCCAGCGCGTAGGGCAGCCTACCGAGATCGAAACGTTGCTGGCTTGCGAAGCTGCCGTCACCGTGGCCCAACAAGATCGAGATGTCGCCGGATTGCTCGTTGGTAGCGACGATGTCGACGAGAGCATCGCTATCGATATCGATCGCCTCGACGGGATAGGGACCGTCGCCCGCCGGCAGCAATACCGGAGCAGCAAACCCGCCTGCACGGCCGTACACGAGCGCCAGATTGTCATCTCGACCATTGCCGGTGACCAGATCCGCAAAGCTGTCGCGCTCGAAGTCTGCAACCGCCACCGAAAAGGGTGGATGCATCAGCGTCAGCCGCGAGCGTGGCACGAACCCTCCGGCCGACAGTGCCGCGAGCACGGTGACGTCCTTGCTGTCTCCGTTGGCGCTTACCAAATCCGGTAACAAGTCACCGGTCACATCTCGCCAAGCGATCCACCAAGGTCGAAAGTTTCCACCCAGCACGACACGGTCGAAATTGCCGTCACCGCGTCCCAGTAAAATCGCAACACCGGCAGCTCCGGGTGCCGCGATGACGAGATCGACTGTCGCGTTGCGGTCGACATCGGCGGCCAAGATCGTGCGCGCCCCCGCGGCCGCGGAAAACTCCCGGTGATGTCGCAAGCTGCCGTCGCCGTTGCCGAGCAAAATAGTGACATTGCCGGTACCACCGTTGCTGGTAGCGATGTCGGCAGCTCCGTTGCCGTCGAAGTCGGCGGTGGCGACTCCGAGCGGTACGCGGCCGACGGCATAGAGGGAATGTGGCAGGAGAGTGCCCGTGCCATCGTTGAGGAGTACGGATAGGTCGTGCGAGGCGTGATTTGCGGCGGCGACATCCGGCCAGCCATCGCCGTTGAGATCCGCGATAGCGAGCGAGCGCGGCCCATCGCCGCTCGCATGCAGAAGCGGCGCGTCGAAGCTGAGAACATGGTCACAGCCGGAGAGAGCCACTTGCAGCGCTGCCAAAATTTCGTCCACCGCCACCGTTCCGGAGCCATCCCGATCCGCGGCAGCGCAGCGCGTGGTGGGCTGCTCGCCGAGGGCAACCTGGATTGCGACCACAATCTCGGCGACATCGACAGAGCAATCCTGATCGCAGTCGCCGCTACAGGCGGAAACCCGCGGCGGCGCTGACAGGCAGATAGCTGCCGCCATCGCCACACGCACTAGGATGAGCCCTATCATCCGCAATGTGATGTTCCCTCCCACCGCGTCGTCTTAGCCTGAGACCCGCGGCCGACAAAGCGTCGGGTACAACCTTGCGCCATGTAGCTGCACTCGGCAGAGTGCGGCGACCGCGTGCCCCCTATGGTGCAGCTGAATCACACCATCGTCTGGTGCCGCGATCGCGAACGATCGGCGGCATTTCTCACCGAAATCCTCGGACGCCCACCGGCGGTGCGGTTCGAACCGTTTCTGGTGGTCGCACTCGACAACGGCGCTTCGCTCGATTTCTACCAGGTCGACGAGGAGATCCGCCTGCAGCACTACGCCTTCCTCGTCGGCGAGGCGGAGTTCGACGCGATCTTCGGCCGCATCCGCGCCCGCTCCCTGCCGTACTGGGCGGACCCGACGCGCGCCCGTCCCGGCGAGATCTATCGCCTGAACGGCGGCCGCGGGGTCTACTTCGACGACCCGGACGGCCACTTCCTCGAGGTAATGACTGCGCCTTACCCGATCGAACTGTAGCTGCGGTCGGCAGACCGCGGCAGAGCTGGGAGAGTGTAGCTGCGGTCGGCAGACCGCGACAGAGCTGGGAGAGTGTAGCTGCGGTCGGCAGACCGCGGCAGAGCTGGGAGAGTGTAGCTGCGGTCGGCAGACCGCGGCAGAGCTGGGAGAGTGTAGCTGCGG
>DASPMH010000397.1:0-2336 GCA_035627175.1 Terriglobales bacterium
GGCCATTTCCGCGCAATTGCGGGCGCGCGGTGAGGACGTGCCCGATCTCGTCCGGGTCATGCAGGACCATCCGGTCGAGGCGGTCGAGTTCCTGTTCCCGCACTACTTCCTCCTCACCTACTTCACCTCGATGTCGAGCTATCGCATTCGTCCGCTCGGGCCTGAGTCCTGCCTTTTCGAAATCTGGTCGCTGACGCACTTCCCGGAGGGGGAGGCGCCAGAGCCTCAGCGCGAGCCGACCGTGCTGCCCTTCGACAGCCAAGATTTTCCGATGATCCCGCGCCAGGACTACTCGAACATTCCGATCCAGCAGAAGGGCCTGCATTCGGAGGGCCTGGACGTGCTGCGGCTGTCGAAAGAGCGCGAGGGGCTCATCAGCAATTACCAGCGGCTGATCGACGGCTACATCGCTGGGGTTGAACCGGAGCGGTTGGCTGCAGCCGGTCGCAAGCTCGGCGGGAATTTCGACGGGCCGATCCTTGACCTGGGACTCGGCAACTAAACTCACGCGAAGAGTTCAGGCAATTTCCTGAGGAATTGGCGTCGCCATCACTCGCTGCGAAACCGGGATGAGGGGCGACGCCGAGGGGTTTTCCGTATATCGGTGCCGTAGCCTTCCGCGATAGCCGGCGATCCGTGCCGAACGGAGGTTGCGCGCGTGAACTACGAACACATCTTCGACCAGGCGATCGAACGCCTGCACGCCGAAGGCCGCTACCGCGTATTCATCGACATTCTGCGCAACAAGGGCCAGTACCCGAACGCGCGCTGCTTCGCCGGGCACAACGGTCCCAAGCCGATCACCGTCTGGTGCTCGAACGACTATCTCGCCATGGGCCAGCACCCCAAGGTGATCGAGGCGATGGAAGAGGCGCTGCACGATGTCGGCGCCGGATCGGGCGGCACCCGCAACATCGGCGGCAACACGCACTATCACGTCGATCTGGAGCGCGAGCTGGCCGATCTCCACGGCAAGGAAGGCGCGCTGCTGTTCACCTCGGGCTACGTCTCGAACGACGCGACCCTCTCCACTCTCGCCAAGATCCTGCCGGGCTGCGTGATCTTCTCGGACGCGCTCAACCACGCCTCGATGATCGCCGGCATCCGCAATTCGGGCTGCGAGAAGCAGGTCTGGCGGCACAACGATCTCGAACATCTCGAAGAGCTGCTGGCCGCCGCCGATCCCGCCGCGCCCAAGCTGATCGCCTTCGAGAGCGTCTACTCGATGGACGGCGACGTCGCGCCCATCCACGCGATCTGCGACCTCGCCGACAAGTACAACGCCCTCACCTACATCGACGAGGTCCACGCCGTGGGCATGTACGGCCCGCGCGGCGGCGGCATCACCGACCGCGACGAGGCCGCGCATCGCATCGACATCATCGAGGGCACGCTGGGCAAGGCCTTCGGCGTGATGGGCGGCTATATCGCGGCCGACAGCAAGATCATCGACGTGATCCGCAGCTATGCGCCGGGCTTCATCTTCACCACCAGCCTGTCGCCGGTGCTGGTCGCGGGCGTGCTTGCCTCGGTCCGCCACCTCAAGGCGAGCTCGGTCGAGCGCGACGGCCAGCAGGCCGCCGCCGCGACGCTCAAGCGCCTGTTCCGAGAGGCGGGGCTGCCGGTCATGGATTCCACCACCCACATCGTTCCGCTGATGGTCGGCGATCCGGTGCGGGCCAAGAAGATCAGCGACATCCTGCTCGCCGAATACGGCGTCTACGTCCAGCCGATCAACTTCCCCACCGTGCCGCGCGGCACCGAGCGACTGCGCTTCACCCCAGGCCCCAGCCACACCGAAGCGATGATGCGTGAACTCACCGCCGCGCTGGTCGAGATCTGGGGGCGACTGGACGATCAGTTCGCAGCGGCCGCGTAATGACGATGATCTTTATTCGCAGCCGCATCGGCATCCGACACGACCCATGGCTCCGTACCTCAATAGCCGGGCACCGCCGCAACGCAGAACTTCCAAAGCCTCTGACCTTTGAACGCCTCGCCTCCTTTCCCGACTGAGCCTTATGACATCAATCCCACCACGCGTTGCTCGGCAGTTCGCGGAGCGACCGCTCGGCGCGAAGAGCACGAGAAAAAGGTGATGCGTGGCTCAGGCGAAGCGCCACAGCTGATTGGAGTCAGGTTCGGAGATGACAAAGACAACAGAGGCGGCTCAGACCTGCGATTTTATCCGGAAGCTACAAATCCGGCCGGCAAACATTCTGGGTCCGAGTGCTGCCTGGCGGAGCACAGTCGATCCACCTGAAGAGAGGCGGCATCCTCAAGTCATCGAAAAGAATAAAAAAATGGTGGACGCACTAGGGCTCGAACCTAGGACC